>DNPC01000269.1 GCA_003501565.1 Planctomycetaceae bacterium
ATCACCCTTATCAACGCAGTGCATCGCAGAGCCGTCGCGGGCGTCGAATATCAGACCTGTAAACAGGTTACGCACTTTGTCGGCGCCACGCCCGCCATGGTGCGTTTGCCGGTTCCGCCTGCCGCGAGCGCATGCGTCGAAGTCTGCCGCCGAGACTATCTGCGGAAAGTAGCCCTTGATGGGTTTACCAACTGGCCGGCGCGGTACGTTTACCAGCTGTTCGGCCTCGTCGTCATAGCCGACGGTCGAGAAAGGTTGGTATTCGCCGAGCACGGCACGCGCGTTGAGCAGTTTCGATACCGAGCTACGTGCCCAGTGCCGGGCACTACCGAAAGTTGGCACGCCATCTTGATTAAGTTGCTTGACAATCGCTTCGAGCCCATGGCCTTCGATAGATAACTTGAAGACACGCTGCACTACTTTGACGCGCTCTGGAATCTCGACGATTTCATCGCCCTGAAATTCGAGCCAGCGAGGGAGGGCGAGACGAGTCTTTTTGCCCTGCTTCGCGAGTTCACGCTTGCGCTCGTTGGCTTCGAACAGGCGCCGCTGCTTTTCGATGCTCTCGGAGTTGGCTCTCGCCAAATAGATGGTCAGCTCGATGCGGTCGCTGAGGTTATTCAGAGACTTTTTCGTGTATATCTTTGGTGGCGATTGGGTGCCAATCTTCACGCCTTTTTCCAGTATCGAGAACAGCAATCCCTCCGCCTCGTAGAGAGACTGACGAGTTAGGCGGTCGACATTCTCGACAATCAGATAGTCGCCGCGCTTAACGTCGCCGCGCTCGATGTGCTGCAGGAAGCGAGTGAGTGCCCCATCGCTTTTCAGATGCGCGCCCTTGAAACCCGATTTGCCCTCATCAGCGAAACGTAATGTCTCGTTGAGAGTGATATTGTTACGCTTGCAAAACTCGGGTGCGAACGCCTCCTGCCGGCGACGTGAATCGCCCTTGGCTTGTTCAGGTCGCGAGAATCGTAGGTAACTGAATCCAACAGGCATGCTAGCAATATATCGCTGGGGACTTACTTGTCTACAGCATCAACAAATTATGTGAACCGGCAGCACTGATAGCCAAAGCGCGCTTCGCGACTTCCTGACCACGTACGTCACTGTAATCCAGCGCGTAACGGCTGAATTCGGCAAACAATTCGTCCAACCGCGAGGGGTGCGGGTACAGATCGACCGTATCCATAAAGAATCCGACCGCCTCGGAGAGCGAGCCGATTGGAATGACTTCGATCTCATCTACCACCGCCGCTTCGCCCCCGTTCTCTGCGGGAACTAACAGGCCACGACACCCTGCATCCCGCGCAGCCATCGCCATCGAAAGTGCGCCTTTCACCGGTCGGGTGTGTCCTTCGAGTGCCAGTTCTCCAACGACCGCGTACTGGCCAAATTTGTCCGAGGAAATCTGTTTGCTACCTGCCAAGATCCCCAACGAAATCGGCAAATCGAACGAAGCGGCTTGTTTAGGCAGTTCCGCCGGGGCAAGATTGATCACGACTCGGTCGTTTGGTCGATCGAAACCGCTGTTGACAATCGCTCTTTCGACGCGATGAATGCTCTCCTTGACCGCTGCCTCTGGCAAACCCACCAGCATCGTTTTTGGGAGTGCTGCTGAAGAGACGTCTACTTCCACCTCTACTGGCAACGCCTCAATGCCAAGTAAAGACAGTGTCTGCAGTTTCGAGAGCATACGGTCGCACCGGACTAGAATGAAGAGTATTGACGCATCCGGCGAAGAGTGCCGTATGTCGCTGTATTCTGCCTCGATTCGTTCCGCTAGCAACCCTCACACCCAAATGCCCACAACCAACTCCCCCACAGTAAGTAGTTTGGGATACCTATCACTCCGGTGCCTCGGAGCTACCTACCGTTATGTTAACTCGTTTCGTTCCTGCGGCCGGCTAGCATCTGCATTGCAGCCTGTTTCAGCAATGAATTCTGTAAGCAGTTCGTCCAGAACGTAGGGCGGTTTGACGAGAGAGCTTGCGGTTCCGAGCTTGATGGTCTGCGGTTTTCCGGCATGATCGGTAAAGGCAACTTTGAGTGCCATTCCTCGATATCCTCCACCCGATCCACCGCCTTCGGATTGGCTGTAGATACGTCGGATGTTCGCCAGCGGAATATAGACGCTCGGTCGAGAGCTCGCGAAGACTAGTTGATTCATCGCCAGGCCCTCACGGTCGACCAACAAACCGTATTGTGATGCCCCTTCCCGGCAATTGCGGTAGTGCTCAAACAGTCGCACTACTGCTCGGACTCCCAAGCCAACAACGATCGCGGGAAGAATCCAGCCCAGCCGGTACCAGGCACCAACCACTTGTTGATATTCATACATCAATATCAATGGGATGCTCCCGAATAGTAGGGAGAGAGGTATTGCCAGCAGGATGCTCTCGGGATTCTTTTCAGCTATAAAGATCCGATCAGCAGGTTCTCCGCCGCTGTTCCGAAAGATGTCTTGATAGCGAGCAGGGAGCTCAGAGAAGCGACATCGCCCAATTCGATTTGAGGCGGACATGGCAGATTGCTCCCTTGAAAACGATACCCCAACCTCTAAACGCGGTCGAAGCCGACCTCTTGCGAGAGCTAAAAGCGAAGCCTGCATGCGAGCTGAGTCAATCAGCCGCGCCGAGCTGACCAACTCTAGGTACGCCTACGCAACAGCCAACGTTATAATGAAGGAATGCCATTCAACCACTGTCAATGCTGCGGCAAACTGTTTCACTTTCTGGAGCCCTCGCATCCTGCGGGCGGAGCCAATTGGCCCAGCGATAACGATTCTATCTGCGCCGAGTGCCGTCAACTGGCCGCAAAGGAGAGTTTGGGCGCGTTAAGCACAAAGAAAGAGTCAGAGGAACGGTCCCTTCCGCAGAGCCTCTCGCGAGCTTCCTCCGCCGTTCGCCGTGTGTCGCAATAAGCCGTGTCTCGCAATAAGTCGTGTCTCGCGGTAAATCGTTGCGAGAACTCTTTCGAATCGACAACTACGCCTCGCGAGAGACTCCCAACTCGGTGGACTTCACAGGAATGATTGCTCCACCGATAGTGGATTAAGATGAGGCAGGGACTTCGGGAGAAGCAGAGCTCGCTTCGATTTGAGATTGAGACCGAGACGGAGATTCCCGCTTACTGAATCGCTTATCAACAACAGGCGTCTCGGATGGCAGTTCTATGCGATTCAAGTCGACAATTCGTCCATCAACGTAGAGCTCAATGTATGTCGCGTGCAGCCACCGTGTCCGCGTATCCTTAGCACTGACGATGGGCTTTACGGGTGCATGGGTTTTCGCAGATCCTAATGGCGGACAGTGAATTCGCACTTCGCATCCGGACTGCTTCGAAGGGCCGCGGAACAAAACGATAGGTGCCCCGGAGCTCTTAATCCTGAGCAGATGTGGCCAGGCTGCTTCAAATTGCTCGCGACTTGAAAACCGAATTTCGTGCCGCGATAGCATGGCCACGCCGCCAACCATGGTCTTCGATTGTTTGCGCAACGGCTCCAATTCTCTTGGCCAACTCTCTGGCCATCGCCCTGTATCAAAGGTCTCACCAGCAGCGAACAGCTTACAAGTAGAAACACCAACTAACACAAGCATCAACGCAACAGGTTTCATGAAGTCTCTCCCGGTTTTGGATTCTGACGCTTGGAACATGTGGCAGGACTGAGCCAAAACAGGTGCTCGCTGCATGACTCGCCACTATCCTAGTATCGCTTCCCGAGCCAAGAACCACTCAAATGAACAAACTTCTAGTTCGATCGATTTACTCGTTGAGCTTTGCTTATGACTACTGCTCAATGTAAATACCGGAGCCTTTGATAAGCAACTTCCCAGCAGCACCGAGCGTCGCTCTTCCCTTGACGAGCACATCCTGTTGATCCTGAACACCGAAGATCTCGCGAACGTCTTCATGTGCAAGTCCTTGTTCACTGTCAAATGAAACAAAAGCGCGATACTCATCGATCTTTGATGTGTGTTCAGGACGCGCGTAAGGATCATGGTCCGATTCGCCATCGCGAGCCAGGAACTCTGCGAGCACGAATGCAGCTTTGCAAGCCGACCACGGCACGTCATCTTTTCCGGCACAAATTTTGCCTCGTAACACGACATCAAGCTCTTTGGGGCCGCCGGCACGCTGCAACAGCGACCGAACATCGGACATACGAGAGAGCTTTCCTGGGGCAGACTTCAGCAGGTACTTTGCCCGCAGTAGCTTTATTGCTGCCCGCAATCGATCCGCGTCAGCGGGCGGTACAAGCGATTCAGTCTTCTCATTCACGACACTAAATTTTTCGACTCCAACGCTATACGCTACGTCGTCCCCAAGGCCGTGGAGGCTCTCACTCTTAACGGACTCGTCTCGCTCCTTGAAGCTATCCATCTTCACATCTGGATTCGTTGAGGTCGCCTGCGTTGGATCGAGACCGGCCATGGATCGATCAGGTAGCGAGTTGACGCGACGAACAATCCAGAACCCAACCACAATCGCAGCCACGCCTGCTGCGATGGCAGCCTTGTACACTAATCTGAATCTGACACCTTTCCTTTTTTCGTTCCTAAATGCAGTTGTCGGACGCGACACCTCCGCTTGCAAGCGGGCCACTAAGTCGTCTGAGAAGCGGCTATCAATGGGCGCGGTGCCATATTGCTCCCTGAGGATGGCTTCCAAGTCATCATCATCGCACTGCATCGCAAGTTCCTCAGTGTGGCGTAACTAAAGGGTTAACAGTCACTGACCGTTTCGTAATGTGTACGGAAAGCATTTCTTGCACGGTACAGGAGCCCCTCAACAGCTTTCTCTGTCCGCCCCAGGCGTGCGGCTATTTCACCAACGGTACAGCGGTCGAGATACTTCCACTCAAGCACAACCCGTTCCGTGTCGGGTAGGGCGTCCAACACGTCCGCAACCAACTCGCTTGAAGCATGTCGCGCCTCAGTCTCAAGCGAAATGCTGCTCTCGCCTCTTCGTTGCCGAATTCGCTGCCAATCAACCAACTTGTTTCGAGAGATCAGAGTCAGCCAACCTGCCAAGTTGCGTGGCGTGGCTCCGCTGTTCAATGCTTTAATGGCGCCCAAGAACGTCTCGCTCAGCACATCCTCACAGGCGTGGACATCGCGCCTCATACGAGCACTCAAGTAGCGGGCGACCATGGGCGCATACCGCTCGTACAGCTCCGCTACAGCAGCGGAGTCGCCGTCACGGATCTTGGCCAATAGCTCTTGGTCCGTCATCAATCCAACGAATACTCCCATCAGTTTCTACCGTATTGTCGTTTGTCGTAGCAAGAATCACACACAATCGATCAGAAAACTGCACGGCCGCTTCCACTTTCGCTACATCGCCTGCCCTATGTAACCCGTGGTGCTGTAACGATTACTCAAAATGCTACCGAAGTCCTGAGTGATTCCGGCCCGACAGAGCGAGATAGTAGTAGCGGCACCGAACGACGGCACATTCCCGCACCTCTCCCACCGGAAAAACGATGCTGAGTAGCGTTGATACCGGAGACTTCAGAAGCCTGTACTTCAATGACAGGAATGCAAAAACCGATGAAGATCGTCATTCTGGCACTGCTAGCTTGCTGCGTGTTTGCCAGCAGGTCGTTGGCCGAAGGAAAGGCTTATCGTTTTGGGGCGTGGCCTGAGGACTGGCCCAAGGAACTCGAACCGCTTCGTCAACAATCGCAGACGACGACGATAGGACTAGCGAGCGTATTGCGGCATGAAATCCGCTTCAACAACCGCGAACAACTTGAAGCTGCCTGGCCATATCTATTGCAAATAAGAAGCAAAGGGGCGCCCATCGTTCTGTTCAAGGGCACCGGTGAAATGCATTTACAATCTCCTTCGTCAAGCGATGCCAGTTACAGATCACCTGTCAACCAGAACGCCAATGCACGGGTAGCTCGGAGACGTTGGCTAAATGCAACGTACATTGAACTTCACGTAGACGGGCGGATTGTTGATTTGAACCGTATTAAACTGCCAGCTGATGCGCCGATAGTCGACAAGCGGTTTAGAAAGCTCCCCAAGAACAGCGACGATACCGCCACGGACATGTAACCGCTGGCACTGTTCCAGCCCCTGAAAGCAACGGCTACCATCCATGCATCAGTGTCGCGTAGAATGACGCAAGACTAGCCGCAAGGGCACAGGACTCGCCAGTGGGGTACGCTAGCAAGTCGAAACGCAAAACAGCTGTAGCTGACACCGATCCCGAGGCGGAGCAACCGCTTCGATTTCTATCACCACGGAATTGAATCTCTACGAATCGATCGCCTTTCGCCGCCTTGGGTACGGCGATTCTAAGATCTACTCTAAACGCTACAATCTTGCGTACTTCGTCGTATCAATCTTGCGCAGGAACTTGCAATGTATAGCCGAATGATCGTTTCCGATCAGCCTTTAGTCGCGCTGCTCCTGGTAGCGGGAATCTTGACCAGCACCAGCCATAGCCAAACCAAAATGTCGCCACCGACCGCCGCAGCTAGACCGAAGATCCTGAAAAACCATGGTGTCGAGCGTACCGATCCGTATTACTGGCTTCGCGATCGCGATAACCCCGAGGTCATCAACTACTTGAATGCGGAGAACGAATACACGGATTCCGCTCTCAAGGACCTCAAGCCGCTAGAAGAGACGCTGTTCGATGAACTAAAGGGACGCATCAAACAGGATGATCAATCGGTTCCTTACACGGACCGTGGCTACGTCTATTACACCCGTTTTGAAGATGGCAAACAGTATCCGATCTATTGTCGCAAAGCTGAGAAGGCAGACGCTAGCGAAGAAATCATGTTGGACGTGAATCTGCTGGCTGAGGGTAAGAGTTTTTGCAGCGTCGTCGGATTGCGAGTGAGCCCGAATTCTCGGCTACTTGCGTTTGGAGTCGATTTCACGGGACGACGCAAATATAGCCTTAAGTTCAAGGATCTGGTCAGCGGCGAAATACTGGATGACCAGGTCGACAATGTCACCGGTTCATGCGTTTGGGCTGGCGATAGCAAAACCGTCTTCTTTACGCGGAAGGACCCGCAGACCCTGCGGGCCTACTTGATTGTCAGGCATCAGCTGTTGACGCCAGCAGATCAAGATCAGGTTGTGTTTGAGGAGACTGACGAAGAGTTTTCGTGCGGAGTCGGTAGCTCACGATCTCGCGAATACATTTTCATTGTTTCTAACCAAACGTTGAGCACTGAGGTTAGGTATCTGGCAGCAGATGACCCAACCGGCGAGTTTCAGGTGTTCTTACCGCGACGCCCGGAACACGAGTACTCGATTGACCACTTGGGTGACCAGTTCTCCATTTACAGCAACGAAGACGCGCCGAACTTTCGATTGTTTACCGCCAGCGTTAGCGACTACGACCGAGCAAATTGGGTCGAACGAATTCCGCATCGCAAGGATGTCTACCTGCAGAACTATGCGTTGTTTGAAGACTATCTAGTACTATCCGAACGCCGCCAGGGGCTTGTCCATTTACGTGTCCTTGGAGCTGAAGCCGGCTCCCAGGTGGACTACGACGTTCCGTTCAGCGAATCCGTATATGTGGCATCCGCTTCCCCGACTCCCGATCCCTCCACAGATAAACTGCGATATCGCTATACATCGATGGTGACGCCAAACCGAGTCATTGAATTCGACTTGGGCACACAAGAAAGCAAAGTGTTAAAGGAAACCTCGGTACTTGGCGGCTTTGATCGTTCGAATTACGCGACACAGCGCGAGTGGGCAACCGCTCGCGACGGCACCAAGATACCCGTCTCCATCGTTTATCACAAAGATACTGCTTTAGATGGTACAGCCCCTTGTTTGGAATACGGTTACGGTTCCTACGGCGCGAGCATGGATCCGCGATTCAACTCGAACATTCTTAGCCTGCTTGACCGCGGCTTTGTATACGCGATCGCTCATATCCGCGGTGGCCAGGAGATGGGACGTCAATGGTATGAGAACGGCAAACTTCTGAAGAAGATTAACACGTTTACCGACTTCATCGAC
This sequence comes from Planctomycetaceae bacterium, assembly GCA_003501565.1. GTDB lineage: Bacteria > Planctomycetota > Planctomycetia > Pirellulales > Pirellulaceae > Aureliella. Next base: position 8,004 of record DNPC01000269.1, read on the forward strand.
GTCGGTCGGTTTCTGGTCGACGAAGGGTACGCCAATGCGGAACACTTGTACTGCCGTGGCGGCAGCGCTGGAGGCTTGCTGGTCGGTGCCGTTATCAACATGGCGCCCGAACTTTATCACGGTGCAATCGCAGATGTTCCATTCGTGGACGTTGTCACCACGATGTTGGATGACACAATTCCCCTGACTACATTTGAATACGATGAGTGGGGCAACCCGAACGAAAAAGAGTACTTCGACTACATGCTCTCGTATTCGCCCTATGACCAAGTTCGAACGACTCAGTACCCGCATTTGCTCGTCACCACGGGTTTGCATGATTCGCAGGTGCAGTACTGGGAACCTGCCAAATGGGTCGCGAAAATGCGAGCCCGAAATCCAGACAGTGGGCGTATGCTATTGCTGAAGACCAACATGGAAGCGGGCCATGGCGGATCCACGGGGAGATTCAATCGCCTAAAGCTTGATGCGACACGCTATGCGTTTCTTTTAAAGCTTGCCGGCAAGCAATAGGTCGTCAAGCATCCAGTGAGGGCACCTCTACACTCGGTCGGTGTTTTGCCAGTCAACTGCGAACACGCGCTCCCACCTGGGAGCGTGAACTCTCGCGCAGGCAATTGCAGGAGCACCTGGGGTGAGGTGGGCCGAAATGGGTGGGTGTATCTGTCGCGTGACAAAGCGGCCACCGCAAAGTTCCCTAACAGGTCCCTTCCCGCAACCGCGTCGCGCAAACTTGTCCTGCAAACCGCGACCCTCCAGAGGGTGGGTGCTGCATGAATCCTCGACCGTCGCAGCCTGACAGTTGGTCATCGGCCGATTGATCAACGCGAGTGTACCCGAGCAGGCGATAGACGCATGCCTTGAGGCTTCAACTATGATGAATGGTCAACGCAATGTGACCATGCACTCTTGGAGCCAACCCCGTGACTCAAGCATCCGCGTTTCAGCAAGTTCCGAAAATACTAGCCTGGGTTTGTTTGTTCGTACTGTCGCTGTCGACCTGCGCCCGCACCTGCTTCGCAGAGCCGCCAACGGAGGTCCTTCCCGAACACGAACGCGTGGGGGACCTAAAATCTCCGGCAGAATTCTTTGACTTCGAAATCGGTTCAAGGCACCTTCGACACGACCAAGTCGTTAGCTACTTGAAATATCTTTCTGATGCATCGGACCGAGTAACGCTCGTCGAATATGGCAAGACTCACGGTCAGCGTCCGCTGGCAACAGTAATCATTTCATCAGCCAACGACGGCGATCAACTAGAGATTCTGGCTGCCAAACGCCAAGAGATAACGCAGCACCCTGATAGACCGACGCCCTCAGAGGCAAAGTTGGTCATGTATATGGGCTACGGTGTCCATGGCGACGAAGCCAGCGCGATGAACGCCGTGCCGCTGGTAGCCTATCATCTCGCAAGCTCCTTGGCGGCGGAGGTCCTGCAATATCTTCAAAATGGTATTTACATTGTTGATCCGGCACTCAATCCCGATGGCAACGACCGCTTTGCAAACTGGGCAAATGAAAACCGTGGTCAATTTCCGTCAGCGGATGCCGCCGACCGAGAGCATCAGCAACCGTGGCCGGGCGGTAGGACAAATTACTATTGGTTCGATCTAAATCGTGATTGGCTGCCAACGACGCATCCCGAGAGCCAAGGCCGACTGAAGTTACTTCACAAGTGGAAGCCCAACGTCGTACTTGACTATCACGAAATGTCCGGAAGCGGCAGCTACTTCTTCCAGCCCGGCATACCTGCGCGAAACAATCCCCTCACCCCGTCGAAGAATCTTGAACTGACGCGGCGATTTGCGGCCGAACACGCGAAATCCATGAACGCGGCAGGTGAACTTTTCTATACCGAAGAGAGCTTTGACGACTTCTATATCGGCAAAGGCAGCACCTATCCAGACCTTCACGGATCAGTGGGTATTCTTTTCGAACAAGGCAGTACACGTGGATTAAAACTCAAGAATGATCGCACAAATCGACATTTTCGCGATGCGATTGCGAACCAAGTTCGAACCAGCCTTTCCAGTCTCGCTGCCGCCAATGCCAACAGAGCCGACTTGCTAGACTATCAGCGCGAATTCTACGCTAACGCCATCGCCCAAGCCGCTGCTTCAGACGTTACGGCCTACATATTAAAAGGCACTGAATCGCGAATTGATGCCGCCGCAGGCATTCTCAACACGCACTCAATTACTTGTTATCAACCAGCTTCAGCGATGCGACTCGATGGCATCACCTATCCGGCTACGGAAGTGCTGGTCGTCCCAACGAATCAACCTGAATATACGTTTCTTCGATCGCTGATGGAGCCGATGCAGTCGTTCCGGGAGAACATCTTCTATGATGTCTCGACTTGGCATCTTCCAAGTTCAATGGACTTGGAATACGTTTCGTTTTCTGCCGAAATCCCAGCAAACTGGTTGGCCAATCGCTGGCAGGTGAAGAATACCGTTAACCCTAATGAGCTTTCGGAAGGGGCAGCGAACGGCGTAGGGTTTGCCTTCGCTCCCACTGAATTGGGCGCTGCCGGACTTGCGGCTACGATTCAAACCAATGGCGGACACCTGCGTGTCGGATTCAAAACGGTCCAACCCGATCGACGTGGCCCCAAGCTACCTCGGGGCACCTACTATTTGCTAAAACAACCCAACGCAGAAAACTGGGATGCTCTGTGCCAAGTTATAGCCCGTGAGGCATCGGCGATGGGAATTGAGGTCCATCCGTTGTCCAGCTCGATGACGTCGCGTGGGCCGGATTTGGGGAGTGATAACCTGGTAGCAATCCCCAAGTGCAACCCCCTGTTGGTCGTCGGCGAAGGTACGCGTGCGTACACAGCTGGCGCGATTTGGCATCATCTAGACCATCGAATGCGTCAACCTGCAACCTTGGTCGAGACGTCGAGACTGCGCAGTGTAGATTTAAACTCGTTCTCCTGCATCATTTTGCCCGACGGGAGCTTCGGTGGTTGGTCGGCTGCTGAGGCTTCGGCCTTGAAAGACTACGTCCGGCAAGGCGGCACCGTCATCGGCGTAGCCACGGCAATCAAATGGATGGCCAGCAATGACTTGATCAACATCAACACGGCCAAGCCAAAATTAGAACAAAAGACTGTGACCAGCAAAGAGATTCCATTCGGTGAGGCATCTTCGGCAGCTGCGTTGGAATCAATAGCTGGCGCCTTCTTGATGACGCGTGTCGACCAAACGCATCCGCTTGCATTTGGATTTCCCGATGGGCGAGTTCCTGTCTTTCGAGACCATTCGGCCATGTACTCGAGTCCGAGCAACACCTACCAAGTTGCCGCTCGCTACACCGGCGTAGAAGCTGGTTATGTCAGCCGGCGAAACCGGGACCAGCTTTCTGATTCGGTCGCAGTGTGGGCAGAGACCTATGGTTCGGGGCGGTTTATAATGCTGGCTGAGAATCCGGTATTCCGCG
>DNPC01000006.1 GCA_003501565.1 Planctomycetaceae bacterium
GGCCGGCAACATCGAAGCCTGCGTCTGGTCTTGCGTGGCAAGGCGATCATTCGCATCTTCCGGGATTGCAACCGGCACAATTGGGTGCTGCCCCAGTTGCGCCAAAGCGTCACCCGCAGAACTCGGGCGTTGAGAGATATCTTTGTTCACCAGCGAGTCGATAACTGCTGCGAGGTCGGCAGGGACTTTTTTCGCGAGCTGATCTGCAGGAGGAAACGCCATTTCGTTTCCATGCCAGCGAAGCCAGGCGATATCAGCATCGACGTTCTCAGACAACCCCGACAACACACGTTCACTGAATCGAGGTCCCGCCAGCATTTCGAGTGCGGTAAACCCAAGGCAGTACAAATCTGTCGCGGGCCCTACGTCACTTACGTCCGTTCTGACCAACTCCGGTGCAAGATATTTCTTAGTGCCGGTTGGTGCTCGGAGTTCACCGTCGTAGTTGTTGGCTTCAAAGTCACTAAGCTTCACGCGTCCTTCCTCATCGATCAAAATGTTGGAAGGACGAATCGAAGCGTGTACTTTCCCTTGATCGTGCAAAAACTCTAAAGCGGGCAGAAGTTGGCACAGAATACTGTGAACTGTATTCGGCTCGACAGGCCCCTGCTGGATCCGAGATTGCAGAGAACCTTTCATCAGGTCCATGACCACCCACCCGTGTGATGGTTCAACGGAGTGAATTCTTAAGATAGCGGGATGATCAAATTGAGCCAAAAACCTGGCTTGGGCTAGAAAGCCATCCAGTAGCTTCTTATTGGTCGCACAGCTTTGGTTCAAATGCTTGATCGCCACATCGCGCCCAAGATTCAAGTCATAGGCTCGGTGAACGACAGTTACTTCGCCGCGACCAATCTCCTCAAGGAGTTCAAATGACTCATGGGCCGTTGTCGAATTAGGTTCAGTCACGTCCACCCCTCGAACTACGATGTTTTTGTGTTGATTGGCGGGTATCCCGCGAGGCTTGCGGTTGCCAAAAATGTGCTGAATGCACTGTCCTTTTCATGTCCTCATCGCTAGATCGCGTCGAAATTGCAGCTGTTACAAAAAAGTTTCACCATGTTCTGAAATAGTCCCTCTTTCCTGGCGTTCTTGCTGCAAAGGACAATCCGACGCTGGAGAGGGGAACGTGAACGCTACCGAAATCTACCAACAGACCACGCGACACTTCCTGCGGCCGATCCTGGAACTGCTCGATGATGACTCGGTAACGGAAGTCTTAATTAATGGACACGAGACAGTCTTTATCGAGCGGGCGGGCAAGCTTACGCAGGCTGATGATGTCCGATTCCCAAACGCTTCGTCACTTCTGGCGGCCGCCAGAAATGTTGCCGAATACGCCGGTCGTCCTCTGGATGAATCACGCCGCAGTGTCGACGCAAGGCTGCCAGATGGCTCGCGTGTCCACATTTTGCTGCCGCCCGCTAGCCGCTGCGGAATATGTGTGTCAATTCGTAAGTTCAGCCCACAAACACTCAGCCTACCGCGACTAATCGAGCTTGATTCTGTAACTGAAGAAGCGGCTGAGTTCCTCTCGCTGGCCGTTGCTGCTCATCGAAATCTACTTGTTTCGGGAGGAACTGGCTCCGGAAAGACTTCGCTTCTCAACGCACTATCCGCCGAGATTGCGACAGATGAACGCATTGTGGTCATCGAAGACAGCTCCGAGCTGCAGCTCAGCCAACCCCACACTCTCTACTTAGAAGCACAACCTCCGAAGCCAGACGGCACACCCGCGATGACGATTCGAGATTTGTTCGTAGAGTCCCTGCGGATGCGGCCAGATCGTATCGTGGTCGGTGAAATCCGGCGCGGTGAAGCGCTTGACCTCGTACAGGCGATGCTGTCTGGGCATAGCGGATCGATGGCAACCATCCACGCGTCGACTCCTCGCGATGCCGCTGCGCGATTGGAAACACTTTCGCTAATGAGTGGAGTAGACATTCCCGTTCACGTAGCCCGCAGCCAAGTTGCATCTGCGCTGCAGATAATCGTTCAAGTAAACAGACTCGCCGACGGTCGTCGACAAATATCCGCCATTAGCGAATGTCGTGGGATGGCGGAGCAGGGGGGCTATCACTTCGAAGACATCTACCGCCTCACAACTCAGTCAGGGGACTCGGTTCGAAATCAAACACCGGCGCGTCTCACACCAACGGGCTGCATTCCCCATGCGGCGGAGAGCATTGCGCTGGCAGGCCTATTAGAGAAGGTGAACTTAACCGAGGCACTTTTCGCTGAATTTCTGTAACAGCACGCAGATACCTGCGAAGGAGGCCTGTAGAGACACCTCCGTCAAACCGGCGCGAGTCAGCAATCACTAACTGCAAATTGAGCGAGCAGGAGTACTATCAATGCCCAACCAACAAGTCAGCCACTGGCGGAAGTTCCACGAGGATGAAGATGGACTGGAGGCTATCCAAGTCGTGATGATCGTGGCGATCGCGGCGATCGTTCTGATCGCGGTCATGACGATTGGCCAGGAGGTATTTCAGTGGCTTCGCGACAAGTGGAATGAATTGAAGGGTGAGGACATTGGTTAGAGCAAACGCCTGCAATTCCTACGCGTCAACGGCAATCGCCAACCAGACAAGTTCAATTGCTCGCAAGGGCGCGGGCCTCAGGGCGGTCATCTGTATCGTGATGCTGCCATTGCTAGTTGTTGGCCCACTCGCTCTATTTGCAAGCGAAATGTCGGTTGGACATGCCACGCTTGCGGTAGCTCTTATCATTGCATCTGTTACGGATGTACAGAAACGAAAGATCTACAACTGGCTAACGTATCCTCTGTTTGCCCATGCCTTCGTATTTGCCCTACTGCAGACGATTCTCCCGAACTGGTCATTTGTGTCGGGAGTCAACTTCGCTGATTTTCTGTTCGGTGCTTTAACCTGCTTTACAATCACCTTCGTCGCCTATTGTGCATCACAGGGCGGCGCAGGGGATGTCAAGCTTGCTGCCGCCATAGGCGGATTCTTGGGCGTTGAACTCGGCATCTTGGTCATTGCGGGCACGTACGCCATGGCCGCTGTTTACGGGATGCTGATCGCGACGATTGAGGGCCAGCTGAAACCGTTGTTCGTAGGAATGGGGCGACTGATTCTTCGCCGATGCGGCTGGCAAATTGCACCAGCGACGACCGCACAACGCAATGCACTTAAGAGGCCGATCCCCCTGGCTGGGTTCTTTGCTTTGTCGACTGCCATCGTGCTCTTGATCGCATCGTAGAAAAATCTAAATCATGAAACCGACAAAATACAGCTCTAGCTCGCAATTACGGCATGGGGGAGCAAGTATCGAAGTAGTGCTTGCCACCGCGGTTGCCTTGCCACTGGCTTTAGTGCTCTTGGTCCTTGGTTCGAAAATGCTTGCCTACGCTTTTGCGGCAACGGGTGGATTGGTGACGATGCCATGGTGATAGGCAGCAGTTTATTCGCCGGATGCTCTGATTGGATCGGAGCTAGGTTCAGGCAATTCCACCATGATCAATCGGGTGGAGCCTACACTTTGTCCTACGTGATGACCATTCCTTTCATGATGCTGCTAATTGCTCTGACGGTTGAATCCACGCTATTGCTAACTGCCAAGATCGGAACAATCTACGCGGCACATTCAGCAGCGAGATGTGCGAGCGTCTACACAACAGGTCATAGTTGGGCGGATACGCGGCGGCGAGCTGAATCCGCTGCGCGCCAAGCGATGCTTCCCTTTGCCTCCGGTTCGACGCGCGATGATGGCGCGGAGTCACTGTCGGTGGAGACCGAGGCAATACTCTCCGCGTATGAACAATGGAACACCAACGACGCTAGCAGTCGGTACTTGTCTGCCAAGGCGATGGACGCCGCGCGAAGGTTGAATACCGAATTCCCCCAACAACCCGCGGCTTGGGATTCGGAAATTGTTGTCTTGGTAACGTATGACTACCCGTTTCGGCTTCCGGGCATCGGTAGGCTCCTTGGCAGCCGGGATAGTACAGGTAATTTTGTTTTCCCGATCCGTTCACGGGCTGCCCTGTCCAATGACGCACCTCAGAATTCTCGTCAACATTTGGGAATCGGTTATGGCCAGCCTTAGCAACGCAGTGCGTAACCCGATAGTGCGCAACCCGGCATTGCAAAACCGGCGTCTGCAATCGAATGTCGGTCATAACTGCGGCCATCCCCAGCACCGCACTCGCAGCCGCTTTTCCAAAAATCTCTCTGAGCATTCTCAGAGACGTCCGTCTGCGTATCCTTCTGGGCACCCTTCCGGGAAAATCACTCTGCTGGCACTTGTCTTTTTAGTGGCAATCGTGCTCTTGATCGGGTTTGTTGGTAACGCTGGGCATGTCGTAACGCAAAAACTCGAAATCCAGAATGCCTCTGATTCTGTCGCTTTTTCGACCGCCCTCTGGCAAGCTCGCGGCATGAATTGCATCACTGCCTGCAATCACATCGTGGGTGAATCGACCGCGCTGTGTGTGTTGCACGAGGCGATCAGTGGCCCTGAATTGCGTCTAGGTCTTCGCAAGAACACTCAAGAAAACCAATCGCTCTCTCGTCGCATCCAGGCGCTAAAGCGAGCTGCTCCGATGGGGAGAATCCCGAACCCTTACGTCCCCCCACCGCTGACACGACTTGACAAAAAACTCATCGATTTCGTTGCGCGCCAGGCTACCAAATCTGACAACGCGAGCTTGACGGAATTCGCAACACTTTACGACTCTCGTATCACGCTAAAGCGAGAGATTTCAGGTTGGCTAATGGCCAAATCGCTAGCCAATCTTGCTTTCCTGGTCCCACCGCCAGTCGGCTATGTTCCGGCGATTGCCGCAATTGCCACACACGTCACGGCAAGTGTCAATATTGCGTTGTGTGGTAAGGAATGGCTGTACCTTAAAGCGCTAGCCAGTTATGCGCGTGCCGCTACTCCGGTGCAAGAACGTATACTTGCGGAACAACTGATTCCCGCCCTGACTGACTTTGCCGGGGAAGTCGCAGGACTGACCTACGAAAATGGTGAATCCGTCCGGCAGCCTTCAAGCCTGATCGCGTCCTCGGCACTTGAGACTGCCGAGCAATTATGGACTGACCTCAAGGTCGAAGGCACTCTACCAACAGAGAGCGAGATAACGTTACCGGTGGAGTACGAACCGGCACCACAATCAACTCCAACAGATAGTAGCTGGTACGAAAACTCTGGTCAGCCAGCCTGGGGCTCCGATAACCCGAGTGTAAGCCAAACGCTCACTGAGAGTCTGGCAGGGATCGAATCAAAACTGAACAAATCAGTCCGCCGACTGCGGTCAGACATTTCGGAATTGGGCGATCTACGCGACGAACTGATTGAACTAGCAGACGAAACTCGAGACGAGGCAGATTCTGTTACGAGCTCATCGCTTGCGGCGTACCGAAGCGAGATCAAGAAGCTGGATGAACTTATCGATGAAACTCAGAGTCAAATCGACCGCTTCGAGCAACGCGCCGACCAGATCGAAGCGGAAAAAGCAAGCCTTGAAGACGGCGATGAAGAAAACGTCGCCGGCAAGAGCCAAAACTTAAGTCTCCAACATATCCCATCCCAACTACCAGCACAGAGTGAAGTTGATTCACACTGGCTGCATGCAACGATGCCGCCACTTGACCAGATGCGTGCTCCGATTCTCGGGCTTATGCAAAGACACCTAAAGAAGAGCAAGGCTGCTGAGCACTATGAAAAGTGGACCAATCGCTACGCTCTGATAGCAGCTTGGAAATTCCGAAGCGGTCAACGCCTGAAGCGGTCAAGTCAGTCAACCGCGACTTGGTCGTCCGAAGAACAGCCAATGGGGCTCCTTGTCCTGGTCGGCTCTTACGTCAACAACTCAAATCAAAAAGGTTTAGAGAGTTGGCGCGACCAGTCCGCCTCGAGTCAACAGGAAGCCGAAACGCTTTTCACGACTCTTAGCGTAACGCACCGGAAATACAGACCGCTGTTTTCACCAACCGTTTTCGACGCTCCCAACCAAAACGGAATCACAACATTTGCATTGGGTATGCTCTACAACGCAAATCCGAAATCCCAGGCTGACTTAAACTACCAAGGCGAACTAGGCTGGGATACGCTCGCTTGGCACACGGGCGGCAATGGCGTCGCGAAATGGGGATCGCCTGCCAGTGTGACTTCAGCCGCCTGGCCATGGGAAATTTTTGATAGCTCGGCCAACTCGCCTCTCGTCAAACTTAATTGGCAAGCCAAATTGATGCCGGTCACGAAGTCTTCACTCGAGAATTCTCCGACCACTTCGGACTTACCGCCGGATCAACAATCAGCCGTCGCTCTTGCGGTTGAGCATTCGGAACTGCTTCAGCATTAGTCCTCCGATGTGCAGGGCTCTCTTCTTGTCTCGCCCGACAACGAGCGCCTAAGTCGAACCGCTGTTCGAGAAAACTGGAGTTTTCTTCACCACACGTTGATACACAACACCTTCATCTGCGTTCTTGAAACGACAAGCGTTTTGCTGAGGCAGGAACAGCCGATGAACACTGAGATCATTACCGTGCACTCACCGCATCGCCCAGTGCGGAGTGCAATCGCAACCTTGGAATTGGTACTCGCGCTTCCACTGATCCTTTCCTTGGTGGTCGGCCTCGTCTGGCTTGGTTACAGCGTCATTGGCCAAACACGAGTCCTTAGTCAGGTTCGTCATGATGCATTCTCCACACGCTTCGAGAAACTAGACGATCAGCCGTTCAACTTCAAACGCACCAATATCGTTAGCTCGGACGCATCTGAAGATGTGTCGGTGACGCCTGTTCTGAGATCAGAGGCTGGCGCAAAGGCTAAGTTGGCAACGGAAAGCGGAAACTGGGATCACCGCAGCGTCGAATTTTCGTCGTCGCCAAACCTCGAAATTGCCACTGAGCTGATGATCGCTGCACAGCTCAATGGCCTCATCTCACAATTCGAAGATCTGAGGTCTGCAATTGCTGAGCTTCAACGCATCGGAGACGACGGTCTATCGCAGGTCTTGCTAGATATTGCTACGGAATTATCTCAGCCAAGCGACGTATTGGAGGCTTCGGAGTCTGGGACCGAGCGCCGTGCAGAGTTGGAGCGTGATCTCCATCGAACTAACGTCGAACGACACCTGAGAGAATTGAAGACAGAGCGTAAACGCTTGAAGGAGTTAATGGACAAGCAATCAGACTCCGGCGAAGAAGGTTCGAACGATGAACTTTACCGGCTGCAAGAACTATCCCTAAAGCGGATCGAAATTGAAATAGCTTTAGCTGAACTCAAGCTGGAACAATTCGATTAGAAGGCGGCATTTGCATCGCCGCGCTGGCCCCGCCAGGCAAACTCGAAAGTGAGCAGTAAAACCAATGCGTTACATACTAGGTTTCGTCATCGCAATCGGTCTAGCAATCGCCGCCGCGGCGACAAATTGGTTGTACCTGGCGAGCGCCACGCGACCGACCGCCTACGTGGCAATGGACAACTCGATCAAACCTGGCCAAGAAATTAAGTCCAGCGATTTGCGGCCGATCCCTATACCTGGCGACGCCAGTCTGCTTCGGCAGTCGATGATCCCTTTTGACAGCAAGAGTATTTTGGTAGGTCGCACCGCAACCCGGGCTTACCTAGAAGGCGACGTCGTGCTGTCACGTGACCTCACAGAACAATCGACAGGATCCCAGTGGAGAGTGGTTGGACCGTTTGAATTGATCAGCGTTGGTGAAAGGTTCAAGCAGGACTCGGGCCGCGGCGCTGAACTTGCAAGCACGCGTGGCAACAATGTGACGATTGCTGTCGACGCAAATTTTGATGAACAAACAAGCCGATTGTTGGCCGTCATTGCAGGCCTTGGTCAACGTAGCCAGAGCGCACGTCAACAAAGCAAAATAGTCGCCGTGCAAGTCGTCCCTGGTCCAGCAAATTCGTCAACCGCTGCACGTGAAAACACGTCGAAAGCAGTATCCACGTCCGCGGGGCGCCAGGTAAGCCGAGACATTGTCTATCAAACTGTGTCACTTGACGGGATCGCCAACGTTCCATCCGTCCTGCTGGAAGGTGAATTCATCAGATTCGTTGTCCCGGACTAACGGAAAGAAGTCTGCGTTTGAGGCTGCTCAATCGCTTCACGGGCATCGGTGGATCGTGAATGAACAACTCGTTGTGAGATGTGAAAAGCAAGGTTACAAGAGCATAAGCGGGACGCATGAGCAATGAGGATTTGGTTTAGCAACATCGTCGATACGCAGCGGCGAATGCTCGAAGTCACGGGCGAGCGTGTCAGAATAGGCCGGTCCGAAGCCAACGATCTAGTTTTGCATAGTCCCTACATTGCTGCCCAGGCCGCTACGCTCTATCGACAAGACCGAGGATGGGAAATAGTTGCATCGGGGAATAACGGCCTGAAAGTGGACGGCGAACATATCGCAGCCGGTGACCATCGACTGTTGCAGTATTCCACGGAAATTGAGATTTTTCCGTATACCCTTCAGTTGGACCTTCCGACGAAAGCCGATCTGACCCGCGAGCGCGAGCTGGCGCTCCAGGATCAGGCGATGAGCGATGTGCTGGCAGCCATTCACCGCGAACTGTTGGAACGAATGGACTTGCGCCGGGCTATCTCTGCTGAACAACAGGCCGACCAAGCATTTCAGCTAACCTTGGAACGTCACATTGAGACGATTGCTGCTGGCCGGCGTGAACTAAAAGAAGATGCGGGCTCCCTTACGGACCATTTTGCAGCACACGCAATACGGAATGAACTTCTAAGGCGAACGAATCGACATCCGCCAGAACAAAAAGAAGCATCAAACCAGGGGCAAGCGACGTCCGGGCCGCGGGAGCACATGAACGAGGCTGCTCAGGTTTGGAGCCGGCAGGTCACGGCGGTTCCGCAGCGTGAAATCGAATTGCAAAAGACCGCTGAGTACATCGAGAACTTGCTACACTCCGCCCCAGCTAGCTCGGCACCATCCCCTCAAATCGGAACTGTACTCCAGCGGCAGTTTTGGACGGCTTGGCAAAAAATCGCTGCCAGCCTAGCGATGGAATTTCGGCAATACTTGGCGATCAAGGTTATCACCAAAGAGATCAAAGATATCGTTTTCGGCTTGGGACCTCTTGAGGACCTACTTAGGCTGAAGAGCATTTCTGAGATTATGGTTGTCGACAAAGATCGAATCTACATTGAACGCAACGGGCAGATCGAAGAATCAGGCCGGCGATTCGTTTCCGATGAGGTGGTTGAAACGATCATGCAACGAATCGTCGGCAAAGTGGGCAGGAGGATTGATAAATCGCAGCCGCTGGTCGATGCTCGGCTGGCTGATGGAAGTCGCGTCAACGCGATTATCCCACCACTGGCCGTTAGCGGACCTTCTTTGACGATCCGCAAATTCCCGGACAAGAAAATCTCAATTCGGGACTTAGTCGCCCTGGGAGCACTTCCTAGTTCAGCGTGCGATTTCTTGCGAGCGATGGTCCTTGCCCGACGAAACATCTTAGTTTCCGGTGGAACAGGTAGTGGAAAGACGACCTTGCTCAATTGCCTTAGCGATTTCATTCCTGATTCGGAGCGCATCGTTACCGTTGAAGACACCGCTGAACTTCAACTCGCCAAACAACATGTCGTCAGACTAGAAACGAAGGATGCCAATGTAGAAGGGGCAGGGGAGTACACGATACGTGATCTCGTTCGAAACGCGCTAAGGATGCGACCCGACCGAGTCGTGGTCGGTGAATGCCGCGGCGCCGAAGCACTCGATATGCTCCAGGCAATGAACACCGGTCACGACGGATCACTCACAACAATTCATGCCAATAGTGCCTTTGATGTCGGTTTGCGACTGGAGGTTCTTGTACAGATGGCTGCCGATCTGCCCGTCGAGTCCATTCGAAGTCAAGTTGCATCTGCTGTCGACATCATCATTCAGCTTAAGCGATTGGCAGACGGGCGGCGAATCGTAAGCCAAATCACGGAGTGTGCAGGCATCAATCCCAGCAATGGAAACCTTGAGCTACGTGACATTTATTTGCTGGATGAGATCTCTGAACAACTAGAGGCAACTGGCCAACTACCGACTTTTACCGCCAGCTTGATCGACAGTGGGCTGCTCCAGCTGGACAGTTTCTACGGCCCTGGCCCAGAGCAATTTGCGGACGCTGACAGCCTTTCCCCAGTGGGAGAACCATGATTGCCTATTTAACCTCCGCCATGTTTGCCGGGGCGACATTCCTAACAATCACCAGTATCAACCGGGGTTGGGACGCTACGTCGAAGGCGTTTGTTGCGAGTCAGATTTCAGAGGCTCGTTCTCTGGGTATACCCACCAAACCGCTCCAGGTGTTCTTGAGAGTCTGGGGAATCTGCATGCTCGTCAACCTGTTGTTCATAGGTTTGTTTTTGCAGATGCTTCCAATCGCATTGGGGATCGCAATTCTGCTGCTACTAACACCGCACTGGACACTGACTTGGTTGATTCGACGACGCAGGTTCTTACTGCGCGATCAAATGGTCGGCTGCACCCGAGCCTTGGCAGCAGCATCTCGCGCCGGGCAGTCATTGACTGAAGCCTTGGCTTCGGTGGCCGAAGAAACACCAGTCCCTTTGTACAATGAACTACATCGTGTTGTCGGTGAATATCAACTTGGCAGGCCGCTTGCAGAAGCGTTGATTGAAGCCCGCGAGCGCTTGCACCTCGACAGCTTTTCTCTGTTCACATCGTCGATCATCGTCAGCCTCGAGCGTGGTGGTCGTATTACGGACTCGCTTGAGCGGATCTGCAGAAGTCTCCAGGAAAATCAACGTATCGAAAGAAAGCTGGCTGCCGAGACTGCCAGCGGCTGGCGCGTAGTGTTGATCCTAACCATTTTTCCGTTTCTGCTCCTAATGGGCTTTGCGGTCCTGCATCCAACCGGTACCTCGCTAATGTTCAGCACGTTGGTCGGACAGTTGTTGGTGCTAATCATCCTTGCGCTGGTGGCTGTCAGTCTGTGGTGGAGCCGCAAGATCCTGACTATCAGCCTGTGAAGACTCCGATGCACCTCGCTTCCTTTGCTCAACAGCTGCCGAACAGTATTGCAGCAGCTCTAGTTCTGCCAACTCTTCCTCGATCGCCTCGTTCGTCGCGACCGGTAGTGTGTTGGCGACGGCTTGGATCAGGTAGTTTGAAAAACGCTCTCGCGACCGGTGCAGGACCACTCGAAGCCGAGCCGACGAATACTCTTGCCCGGTCTGCTCAGACAGGGCCGCGGCTAACTCCTCACTTCGCCACTGGGGATTCTCGACCCGCAGCCACAGCACACGCATCCACGGTTTTCCCGTTCGCTGCTCCTCTTCGCCCAAGTCATGCCAGGCTCGGGTCAGCATTTCATCACGCCAGACTTTTAGGAACTCTTGTTCGCGTTGCTGTTCATCCCGATCGTCCACAACTTGCACAGCGCTATCAAGTGGGCGAGTTGGCCGGCGGATCCCGCGTCTGTAGTGGTCCGCCACCAACCGAGAGAGAACGACTTTTAGAAAGTTCCGGAAGCGTCCCTTCTCGGGATTGGCCTTGTGGAAGTCGCCCTTTAGAAACTTTAGTACGAAATCCTGGTATGCATCATCAGCGGCTGTCTGATCCTTTAGAGCGCCCAACAAATACCGTTCGATGGCAGATCCGTAGCGCGAAATCAATTCGTGTTGCGCTGCGGACTGTTTGTCGGGATCAGCACCGTGGGCACCATAGACCACAGACCACAAGGTTTCGATTTGACTCAGGCGATTCGGATCCGTCATGCATTCTCGCTACAAACGCGATCCCCCGGCTGGAACACTCTAGCTGCACTCGCGACATTGGCTGAGCAAAGGATCGTCATGGTAAACTATTGCAGCCCTCGTAGAGCATGCTGGTTTCTGTTTTCATTCTCGACACCATCTCATATGCACCGCACGCGGAATTCTTGATGGACACTCCTAACGATGACAGCACGCCCTTTGATGATGCCGTCGACCGGCTGGCAGCTCGGCTGGTTAGCGATACGAAAGCAGCCGAACAAGAGTTGCTGGCCGCATTTCCAGATCGGCGCAGCGAGATCGAGTGCATTGTAACTAGCATCACGTCAGAACCGAGCTCGGACTCAAATACTTGGCCTCCTCTTCCTTCGACTTCAATGCCCGGCGCACCGGGTGTTGGCGACGTTCAGCCGGTTAGGACCTCCGTTCGGCCGGTTACGCACGCTGCGGATGACACCGATCGCGGTCGCGGGTCAAAGGGTTCGACGCTCTCCAACCTATCAGATCCAACTGCGTCTTCTACCCTTGCCCCCCACCAGCTTCCGCAGAGGATTGGATCCTACCAGCTGACCGAACAAATCGATTCAGGTGGGATGGGCATTGTATATAAAGCTCGATCGCTCACGACTGCTGACCGAACAGTCGCGGTCAAACTCATACGACCTGAACTACTCGGCCGTGAGATGGTCGCACGTTTTGAGCTGGAATGCCAATCACTTGCGTTGATGAGCCATCCATCCATCGCCACGATCTACGAAGGCGGTTATACCGATGACGGCGTACCATTTCTTGCCATGGAGTTCGTCGGCGGCCAAGCGATAACGCAGTATTGCGCATCGGAGCAGCTGAATCTGGCCGCCCGACTCCAGCTATTCCAACAGGTCTGTGCTGGAATCGAACACGCACATCAAAAAGGTGTAATCCACCGCGACCTAAAACCATCAAACTTGCTGGTCACCGATACGGATGGCTTACCCACACCGAAAGTCATCGACTTTGGTCTCGCCAAATTGATGCCGGGTGGAGATCCAACAATCAACAAACGCACGAGCAATACGCAGCTGGGACAGATACTGGGCACACTGCAATACATGAGCCCCGAGGCTGCAACGCTCCGCCCCACCGCGATCGACACACGTAGCGATGTGTTCTCGCTTGGCGTAATCTTGTTTGAGTTATTGACGGGCACGACGCCACTCGCAGAACAACTCGATAGCGATCTTCCGGTTGATGAACGCTTGCGCCGCGTCCGTTTTCAGGATCCGCCTCGCCCAAGTGATCGGCTCTCCCAAGTTCGAAGATTCGCCGCACAACCGACGGAAGGCCCGGACTCTACCGAAGTCCCGGACATTTCCGCTAAATTCAGTTTGCGGGGTGACCTGGATTCAATCTGCCTGAAAGCATTGGCTCGTGAAACGGATGAACGCTATGCTTCCGTGGCTGAACTCTCCAGAGATATCGACAATTACCTCGCGGGGCACGCGGTTACGGCTGCCGCCACGAACTCATCCTACGTTTTCAAGAAATTCGTCAAACGTAACCGTGCAGCCCTGTCACTTGCCGCGGTCGTCTCTGCAGTGCTCATACTCGCCACGGGCTTAAGTGTCCGCTGGGCTCTCCTGGCGCGAACCGCTCAAATCGGACTCGCCTCACAGCTTCAGATCGCTGTTGAGGCAAGGGAGTCTGAGTCGGAAGCACTTGCGGTCGCAAAGCGTCAAACAGCGACGTCCGCGGCAATCAATGAATTCCTGCGACTCGACCTCTTAGCTCAAGCCAGTCCACTGTCCAAGAGCGGGCGAGATGTCACCCTTCGCGAAGTCGTTGATCGTGCTGCATCGGCAATCGAAAACCGCTTTGAAGACCAACCGGTCGTCAAAGGTGAGATACTGTCCACCATCGCTAGCGTATATAGCGACCTGGGAGAGCATCACACCGCATATCCAATTTGGCAACAAGCCCGCCAGTTACTTACCGAGCATCTTGACCAACCGGATTCAAGGATTTTGAAGGTCAATCGCTCGATGGCCGCGAGTTGTTTGGAGCTGGGGTTACACGAGCAGGCTAAGGCACTGCTAACGTCCAACTTGGATGCAACATCTAGTTCGCCAGAAGAGTGGTCAGAAGACCGACGACTTACGCTCAAAGCGATGTCCAGTGTTCAACGCTGGCTGGGATATCAACAAGAAGCCGACGCACTCCTTGCAGGCCAGTTGCTTGAATCCGTGCTTTCGCAGGATCCAGCCCCCGTGTTGGAAAACAACTGGGCGGTCAAGCTCGTCCGTGAACAGAAATACTCGGAGGCACTGCCGCTCCTCGAATCAGCATACGCTCAGCTCAGTCAGCTTGAGTCCAGCCCAAGCCCAACATCTCTGGCAGCCCACTCGAATCTTGCCTATTGCCTTGCCCGGCTGGGGCGATACGACGATGCTCTTGATCGTTTTGAACAGATCATTGAAACCAGCGAACAAATACTTGGCCCTTATCACATTGAAACTCTGAATGAACGCCAAAAACTGGCACATTGCCTGCATCTGGCCGGCAGAAACGAATTTGCAATTGCTCAGATTCGATCATTGATACAAGACGCTGAAGAACACGATTTATCATTCTCGATGAAGATGATTGCGAACAATGAGATTTTGGCGGAGTGTTTATTCGATGACGGTGAGCATCAAGAGGGGGTAGAGTGCCTGACGAGTTTCGCATCAGCCGTCGCCCGGCGGCTTAAGCCAGAGCATCCCGCTTCGATTCAGTTTCTTGCTCGAGCATCCAACGCGTTCAATTCACACGACAAGCATGCAGAGACGTTGGATCTGCTGGGACGGCATTGGGACTACAACATTGGGACCGCAACAGAGCCACCACCACTTCCGCAGATGGTACTGGCTGATCGTTGGCTTTCGGCTACTAGGGGCGCCGAGTCATGGGAGGTACTCGCTCGCGCGACAGAGAACTTGCTGAAGATACTCCCCACTGATGGCGACTCCTGGCAAATCCACCGTGCCAGGGTGAACTACTTGCGTGCTGAAGCATTTCGAGCCCAGGACGAATACGAGACTGCTGGCGAGCTGTACAGCGCTGCCTACGCGGCCCAACAATCACTCCTGGGACCTAAACACTACAGCACGCTAAACTCAAAGTGGCGACTGGGTGATTGTCTTCGAATGCAGAGCAAGTATCACGAAGCTGAAGAAGTGCAGTGGGCAGCTTTGTTAACAAACGTTGAGTCATTCGACACAACCAAGAATCGAGGTCGATCGCTGCTTGCATCGCTAAACAAGATAGCAGACCATTACCGAGAAAACGAACAGTACACCGCATCGGAAGAACTCTTTAGACGATTACTGTCTTTTTGCGATGAAGTCCTCGGGCCGTCACACATGGACACAATCGACAATGCCAACGGCCTGGGACTTACACTTCGCGCTCAAGAGTCACTCGCACATTTGGATGCGGCTGCAGAGCTCTACGGATCTGTAGCCCAAGCCGCAGGAGATCCACTTGAAAGCAATCGCTCCAAATACTTACCTTTCCTCTACAACTGGGCGCTCACGCTACGCGACCTTGAACGCCATTCGGAAGCAGCAAGATGTTTTGAGAGAACGGCGGAAGAAACACGAACACAATATGGGCAGGACTACTACCGAGCAGAACGTGCTGACGTTCGGGCTGCCGAATGTTGGATCGAACATGGTGACGACTCATCCGCTTGTCGACTATTGCTTCCGCTTTGTGAGATTGATCCGGCTACTCCTCCGAAGAATGCCGCCACGCGACTTGAAGCGATTGACCTACTGATGAAATGCACACCCGAGCAAGACTCAGAGGCGTTGGCAATGAAAATAGAGGATGTTTTCCAATCGATCCGTGGCTCAAAAACACTTAACGCTTGGGAGCAGTCCCAACTCGCTCTCGCTGCGGCCGCGGCGTTCCGTCGACTCGAGGACTCTCCAGAATCGCTCCAAAATGCTCTCCGGCTAAATCAAGCAGCCGTCGAGATTCGAGCGAATGAGTCACCAACGCACTACCGAACAGCCAACGCATACCGCTCACTAGGAACCGCCTATGAAGCTGTCGGCGATGATCAAAAAGCCGAGGCCGCCTATCTGAAGGCTTATGATATCCTGTTAATCAAGCCTTCCCCAAAGAGTTCTTACAAGCGCATTGTGAACACCACGATCGAACGTTTAGTCAGCTACTACTCACGCCTGGGCGATGATGATTCCGCTCAAGAGTGGCAAGACCGGATCTACTCCATTACTCCCTAAATCAAATGAGATTTATGACTCGCCCCCAGCTTGCGGCATGCTTCTTCCTGACGTGGCTACAACTTCCGCTTGCAAATGCCAGTGACCTCGGCGAGATCCGCATTAGGTCACAAATAGATAACGTCCAACCGATGACGGGAATTGTATTGTGGGCAGACAATCCGAAAGTGCAGCAACTGAATGATTCGATCTCGCTCGAGTACCGCTACTGTGGCTACAACGAAGTAGTAAAGGGCGATGGAGAATACGATTTCTCGAGAATCGATGCGGTTCTAGATGACATTGCAAGCCGGAATCATCAAGCAATCCTGCGTTTCCATTTCTGCTACCCGGGTCGTACAACAACGGTGCCGGATTTCATCCGCGAACGAGCTGACTACCAAGAGACGATTGGTCAGAGCGAAGGCAAGAAAACACACTTCTGTGATTGGAGCAACGCAGCGCTGCAAGCATTCACACTCGAGTTCTATTCCCAGTTTGCGAAGCGTTACGACAGTGATCCTCGAATCGCATTCTTGCAGACAGGATTTGGATTGTGGGCCGAATACCATATCTACAGCGGCCCTCGCACACTTGGCAAGACATTCCCTAGCAAGGAGTTTCAGACCAAGTTTCTAAAACACCTCGATACCGAATTTGACAATCTTCCCTGGTCGATCAGCGTCGATGCGGCTGACTACGATTACTCGCCGCTGGAAGATAACGCCCGCCTGCTGGCTCTCGGTTTTGGCGTCTTCGATGATTCTTTCTTGTGCAAACAGCATCCAAAAGAAAATGCAGTGAATTGGCGGATTCTTGGTTCCGACCGGTGGAAACGGCAGCCTGCAGGCGGTGAATTCAGCTATTACAACCGCAAAGACCAAAAGAATGCGCTAAGCGCAGAAGGACCGAACGGCGTTCCGTTTGAACAAGCCGCGCGACAGTTTCACATCAGTTATATGATTGGCAATGACCAACCACGCTACCAAAACGCGGAACGAATCCAGTCGGCGAGCCTGGCAACAGGGTACCGATTTCGCGTCTCACAAGGCAGCTTCAACGGGGGCCGTTTGACCTTGCAGGTTACGAACATGGGCGTCGCACCACTTTACCGCGATGCTTACTTCTCCGCTGGCAAGAGTCGATCGGCGGAGACGCTCAAGGGGCTGCTACCCGGTCAAACGCGTATGATCATCCTCGAAGCCGTTGACCAGTCGGATCTCAAGAGTATTCGGATCGAGTCGGATGCAATCTTGCCCACCCAGAGGATCCAGTTCGAAGCAGATTGCGTATTGCGTAACGACCAGTAGCTAGGCTTAACAGGTTTGAGCAAACTCTACGGTTACTATCCGGCACCTAAGATTTGTAATCCGTAGCGGCTAAGAACCTATCCGAAAACCCATTA
>DNPC01000119.1 GCA_003501565.1 Planctomycetaceae bacterium
GGGAAAAGGTGGCTGAAGTCGTTCGGCAAGCCGATATCGTTGGATTGCAAAAAGCTGTGGCTGAGCAGGTGCAGTTCCTTCGCGATCAGGATTCGAGTTTCGAGTGGTATTCAGTGGGGCGAAGTGACGGCGATCTCGGTGGCGAGGCGACTCCGTTGGCCTGGCGACGCGAGAAGTTTGATGCTGTCGACAAAGGGACGTTTTGGCTGAGCCCAGCACCGGAGAAAGTTGGCTCCAAAGGCTGGGATGCAGCGCTGCCGCGGATTGCGTCCTGGGTGCGACTGAAGGTTAAAGCAACTGGTAGTGAGTTGGTTGTTGTCAACACGCACTTTGACCATCGTGGAAAGCAAGCTCGGGCAAAGTCTGGTGGTCTACTTCGCGACTGGATCGCCACGAAAGCATCAGATGGCCCGGTGCTGCTCATGGGCGATTTCAACGCGTTGCCGGAGTCACCGCCAATCAAGGCAGTTCTTCAAAAACCCAAGACTGGTTCGGCTGATGCGCTGGTCGATGCTCGTCAAATCTCAAAGTCAGCAGATCCTGGTCCGAATAGCACTTGGAATGGATTTAAAAAGATAGAAAACGAGCGCCGAATCGACCATGTATTCGTCCGTTCGCTGAAAGTCGAAGCGTTCGAAACCCTCAATCCCAAGACAGCCGATGGACGTTTCGCAAGCGACCACCTACCGGTGCAAGTAACAGTCGCCATGTAAGCTGTTTTTTACTTCGACAGCTTGCCGACGATTCTGGCGACTCGTTCTGAGAGGGATTCGCTGCTCACCCGCTCACGCAACCGATCTACGAACAACGGAAACGAGAACGGCGTCATCTTGGCAGGTCGTTGACGGACGATCGTGCCGTTTTCAATACGCTCGAGGGCGGCGTGCATCCGAGCGGATTCTAGCTGGAATTCTAGAACCTCACGTCGACTTTGTTCCAGCAACAGGTTGGACGGATCGTATTTCTCAAACACTTCGTAAAACATGTTGCTGCTTGCTCGCAATTGTTTAGCCGTTTTTTGTTGTCCAGGCATTCCGTCGTGCACCAGACCAGCAACTCGGGCAATCTGCCGAAACTGTTTTTTGGCCATCTGGGTCGCGTTTAAACTGTTGGCTATGTCTGCATCTAGGTTTTCGGGTGAGAAAAGTCCCGCATCGATCGCTTCGTCGATAGGGATTGGTTGACGCGAATGTAGCAGGATTCCATGATCGTTGCAGGCAAGCGTTAGAGTGATCTTGCTTAGTTGCGATATTCGGTAGGCAAACACCGCGCCCAGTCCTTCGTGGGCCAGCCTGCCTTCGAATGGAAAAATCGAAGTGTGATAGCCCTCTCGGGTCTTGATAGATTCAACTAACAGTTCGCTGGAATGCGGGATATGGCTCCAGCTTTCTTGGATTGCGAACAGACTCTCGAGCGATCGCATTTCACGGCCTTCCAAAACGCCTTCGCTAGCTCGTTCGATTCGATTTCTCAGGGCATCGCTTAGTTCCGTTGAGATTGGCAACCGACCACCGCCCCAACGGGGAATCGCATCCGGTCTTCCAGTTGCGCGGCGAACATACGCCGCGTTGTCGTGAATCTTGACCAGTTTTACAATTCGCCCCGCAAATAGAAACTTATCACCCTCATTCAGTTTTGCGATGAACGATTCTTCTGTCGTCCCAAGTGATCTTCCGCTCATATAGCGGACGTGCATTGCTGCATCTGACGCGATTGTACCGATGCTCATACGGTGCTGGCGGACCAGGCGGCGATCATCCATCGTATATCGCGCATCGTCGACTAGCACTTTTTGGAATTCCGCATAAGCCTTCAGCGACTCACCGCCGGTCGTGACAAACTTCAGTACCCACTGCCATTGTGCGTCGCTAAGCGCATCGAAGGAGCGTGTGGAACGGACTTCAGCTAGAAGTTCATCGGCCGTGAATCCACCTCCGATCGCGATGGTTACTGCATGCTGCGCTAAAACATCTAGCGGCCTAGAGAGCGGGCGGCGTGCCTCGAGTTGCCGGAGCCGGATGGCATCTTGCGCAGCAGCGAGTTCGATCAACTCGATCGCATTGGTCGGCACAAAGAACAATCGGCTGGTAGCGCTGGGTTGGTGTCCACTCCGCCCTGCCCTTTGGAGTAGCCTGGCTGCACCTTTGGGGCTACCAACTTGGAAAACAACATCTACTGCCGTGAAATCAACGCCCAAATCTAGGCTGCTCGTGCAAACGACGGCTCGTAGTTTTCCGCTACGAAGCCCGTTTTCTACCCAGGTGCGAACGCTTGTATCCAGCGAACCGTGGTGGACCGCGATGAGCCCAGCCCAATCGGGCCGCGCCTTAAGCATCTCTTGATACCAGATTTCAGTTTGCGAGCGCGTGTTAGTAAACACCAAAGCGCTCGAGCATTTTTCAATCTGTTCGATCACTTGAGGAATCATCTTGGTGCCGATGTGGCCAGTCCAAGGGAAGCAATCCATCTGATCGGGAATCAATGATTCGAACACGATTCGCTTGCTCTTGTATCCCTCGATAACTCGCCCGGCGCGTGGTGAATCACCGAGCAGAGTACTGCAGGCTTCGTCGAGATTCCCCAGCGTCGCCGAGATGCCCCAAGTTCTAAGATTTGGATTTAGTCTTCTCAAGCGAGCCAGGGCCAGTTCCGTTTGGACACCGCGTTTGGTTCCAAGCAACTCATGCCATTCGTCGACAAAGATCGATTCGAGCCCACGCAGCTGGTCTAGCACTGGCCGATGAGTGAGCATCAATGAGAGACTCTCCGGAGTGGTCACCAGCGCGGTTGGGAGCCGCTTGAGTTGCCGCGATTTTGTGCTGCTGCTCGTGTCGCCCGTCCGTCCTTCTACCCGCCACGGCAGGCCTAAGTGTTCGACCGGAGCTTTCAATGCTTCCAAAGTGTCGTTTGCCAAGGCTCGCAGTGGCGTGATCCAGATCGTTCGAAGTGGCGGCCAACGCCGCGTCGAGTACTTGCCGCCATCGGGCTGCTCCGCCATCCACGTTTGAAGCGGCCCCATCCAGGCGGCAAGCGTCTTGCCCGTTCCCGTGGCGGAATGCAGCAGTCCACTATCGCCTTCGCGGTAAGCTTTCCAAACCGAACGCTGGAAACGAAATGGCTTGAAGCCCAAACGCTCAAAGTAACGTTCGGTCTGCTTGAGGGCAGTGCGCATCCGGCGAATGAAGGAGCTGATGGATAAGTAAGAATGTGGTTAAACGGAGTCAAGAGAGCATAGCAGAAGCGGCTAGTGAATAGTCCCCGTGACTGGGCGGTATTATGGATATACAGTCCCCCACCCGGCTCAGCCGCCTCGCGAACCAAGATACGAACTTGCAATGAAAAAGGACGTTCGAGCAAAACTGGAGATCTTGGCAGATGCAGCCAAGTACGACGCTTCGTGCGCAAGCAGCGGCTCAAACACCACGCGGGCGGGCTCTGAGATTGGCAGCACAGAAGGCATGGGGATCTGCCACAGTTATACGCCGGACGGGCGATGCGTCTCGCTGCTGAAGATCCTGCTAACCAACTACTGTATTTTCGATTGCCAGTACTGTGTAAACCGAATATCGAGTGATACGCCGCGTGCGCGATTCACAAACGATGAGGTGATCTGGCTGACGATGGAGTTCTATAAGCGAAACTACATCGAGGGTTTGTTCTTGAGTTCCGGCATCATCCAGAACTCTGACTACACCATGGAACAGTTGGTTGATGTTGCTAAACGTCTGCGAACTGAGCAGCACTACGGCGGCTACATTCACCTAAAGACCATTCCAGGTGCCGATCAGAAGTTGATTGATGAAGCAGGAGTTTGGGCTGACCGACTTAGCGTGAATATTGAGTTGCCAACGGAGAGAGATCTCGTTCAGTTAGCGCCAGAAAAGAAGAAGCTTGAAATTGTCGACACGATGCAGGCAGTCAAACTTAAGATTGACGAGAGCAAAGAAGATCGCCAGAAAGGGTTTAAAGCACCCCGCTATGCTCCCGCTGGCCAAAGTACACAGATGATCGTTGGAGCAACCGACACGCATGATAGTGAGATTTTGAGAACGACCAGCGAGCTTTACGCTGGTCAAAAACTCCGACGAGTTTACTATTCGGCTTACAGCCCTATTCCACATGCCGACGCTCGGCTGCCTGGAAAGTCGCCACCACTGGTGCGAGAACATCGTTTGTACCAAGCTGATTGGTTGCTGCGGTTTTATGAGTTTCACGTAGATGAAGTTGTTGCACCCGAGACAGATTTAGATCTGGAGATCGACCCAAAGCTGGCTTGGGCGCTTCGCAACCGAGAGCGTTTTCCGATTGATGTCAATCGCGCAGCGAAAAATGAACTGCTGCGAATTCCTGGCGTTGGTGCACGGAGTGTTCAACGCATCTTGGACCTGCGCCGCCATCGCTCAATCACTGTCGCTGACATGAAAAAGCTGCGTGTCGTGTGGTCGCGCGCGAAGTTTTTCGTGCTCACCTCTGACTTCAACGCAGCCTTGAACCAGCTAGATCAAGACGACCTTCGGGCGCAGATCTTGCGGAAGCCTAAGCAGTTGGAGCTTTTCTAGAACATTACAGATCGTGTAAAATGGTGGCTAGTTTCGCTGTTAAAGTGAAACGAAAAGCCCTCCCAAGCATCAGTCGTATCCAACTGGACGCAAGTCGATGAGTTTCGCTCCCAAACTTCAGTCACTTTCCGTTGAAGAGTATTTGGCAGGCGAAGAGCATGCAAAACATCGGCATGAATATGTAGGTGGATTTGCTTACGCGCAGGCCGGAGGCACCAATGCTCACAACCTGATCGCTTCCAATGTGCATGGTGAATTGTTTGCCCAGCTGCGCGGAAAACCATGCAGAGCGCTCAACTCTGATACAAAAATACGCGTTCGCCGGGGTGCCAGCCATCGGTTTTATTACCCAGATGCATCGGTTGTTTGTGAATTCAATGCCGCCAATGAGACGTTTCAGGATAAACCCAAAGCGATTTTTGAAGTTCTGTCCGAAGCTACTCGAAGGATTGATATCAACGAAAAGTGTGAAGCTTACCTGACGCTCGAGTCACTCGAGTACTATGTCCTGATCGAACAAGACGTTGCATTTGCGACTGTTTGGGCCCGCGACCCAGACAAATTCACGCAATCGATCGCCGAAGGATTGGACGCAAGCATCGCTCTACCAACGATCGGTTGCCAGCTTTCGATGCAAGACATCTACGATGGGCTTGGATTTGCGGATTGATCGCTTGTCAGCTAGGTCGCATGTATCCCAGTGACTGTGCTAGGTGAAGGTCTTCTTGGAGCTGAGAGCGGCGTTGGGCGGAAAGCTGGCCATCGACGCGGAGGATAGATGCGGGGTGCCACGTTGCAATGGTTGTGTCGCAGGCGGGCGAGGAAAAGGGAACGCCGCGGATGTCGCTCAGTTTGTGTTGGCGGCCGGCGATCGCGGAAAGTGCTGTCGCTCCTAAGCACACGAGCACTTTCGGTTTGACGATTCGTATTTCGGCGTCGAGCCAAGGTCTGCAAGCTGCAATTTCGCGCGAAGAGGGCTTCTTGTGGAGGCGCTGTTTTCCGCGTTCTACGAAACTAAAGTGCTTTACTGCGTTGGTTAAGTAGACTTGCTCACGCGCGATGTCGGCGGCCTCAAACAGCTTGTCAAGAAGTTGACCAGCAGGACCGACGAATGGAACACCCGCAAGATCTTCTTGGTCGCCGGGCTGCTCGCCAACGATCATTAGCGTCGCGTCAGTTGGGCCGAGGCCAAATACGGTTTGCGTGGCAGCTTCACAAAGCGTGCATCCGTTGCAATTTATAGCTGCCGTTCGCAGATCAGCTAGGTCCGAAGTGGCAGGAACCAGTTTTGACGTAATGTCGAGTCCATCGACGTGGGAGAGCATCTTGTCGACCCGATCGGGAGCAGCCGCCAACAGTTCATCGATCAATTCGGTTTCTGGCAAAGTGCCCCAATGCTTGACCGGCATCTCGCTTTTCATCATCGCAATTTTGATGCGGGCTGGGTTGAAGATTGCTCCGTAGTAAGTCTTCCAAGCAGCTTCCAGTTCGTCCGGGCCCGGGGCTTCACTCTTGGCGATACCCTTGCCGTAGCTTAGCTGGTGCCCATCCCAGGCTGCGGATTCATGCGGTGTGAAGATCGTCCAACGCATTCCTTTGAACCGCCGCGAGAAAAACGGCGCTACCAATTTAACAATCTTGTTGTCCGGTCGGTGCCATGCAACGAAGTGTTCGAAATCACCGCCGCTTGCAGTCTCTTCCACGGAGTTGTCGGTGATTACAGAGTTCGGATCGCCGTTTGCGACCAGCTTGCGGAAGCGAACAAACGCCTTCATCTTGTGAGCGTCACGGCGTACCTCTTTTTCGAGTTGCCGTAGCTTAGCGACATCGTCGTCGGTTGTGATTTCGAGTAGACCGGGCGTTTCATTGACCAATCGCCACAGGATGCGATAAAACAGATTCCATTTTGATGGATCGCGGTGATAAGCAGCAGTTTGTGCTAGTTCCACAAACTTACGTGGAACACTAAAGCGTTTCCCCGTGGTAGTACTAGATCGCGGTGGCGTCGGTGATTCAAAAAGTGAACCTTGACTGTCTTGTTCAGCCAACGACACGTTGGCCGGGGTCACGCCAGCGACGATCAGCATCCGAGCGTGCTCGCGGAAACTGGCAAAGTCCGTTACGCGGATGAACTGCGTCATGGCGTCTAGATTTGCTATACGTGGCGGCGGTGGTGGATTGCCCGAAGGAATTTCCAGCCCAGAGTAATTAGCCCAGTGCAACTAGCCCAGTGCAACTAGCCAAGCGATATAGGCTGTTGCGTCCCCTCCCCGGCCTTACTCGCTGGGGCTCGCAAGGCCGACCCTCCCAGGGGGAGGGTGAGTTTGGGATTCAAACGCAAACTCCGCGGGGAATGTCCACGAGCGGCAGGCGAAACGTGTAACGCAGGCTATTGAACGATCTCGCCGGCGTTTGGAATCTCGACAACGCGCTCATGCACCGCCACGACGCCTTGAACAAGTGTGCCGGTGGTGGGGGCGGGGACCGTGACCACAGCGCCTGTCGCTTCATTGGTTACAGGGTGTAACAAGTTGAAATCCCAGTCCGGACCGTCAAGCACAACATCGCGCACCCAAACCTGATTGTTGCCAACATTCCTCCCATACGGATCAGAAGTTAAGCCTGTCGTGTCCAAAGCATCGACGTCGCTAGTGTCACTAGTGTAGAACGGCAACGTCGCATCCGGTTCTACGTCGGTAGCGACGATGCGATACCAACGGAACACCGGGAATGCCTCAACGAGACTGCTGCCGCCAACGGTTCGCCCCCCAACAAACTTGCTGAGCATGATCCAGTCGCCGACACCGAGGGAGGTGCTGATGTCTACTGAACTAATCAAACGTACACGACCACCGCTACCGCCGGTGAAATTCCCCGATAAGGGAACTACCCAAGTAACCCCCTCGCCTTCCGGTTTGTTCTCCGAAGTAATGTCCGTTACATCAAAGAATCGATCTCGCTGATACATAACGACCAACGAAAGCGTGTAGTAGTCCTCTGATGTTCGGTTGACTTCCTCCAGAGGTGACAGGGTTGCCATCCAGCTGTATTGATTCTTAGACAAACCCTTCGTTGGAATTGGTGTGCTGTTTGGTCCAAGCGGCGTCAGCGAGTATCCTCGCAAGGCAGGAATCGTACGGTCATCCTCGCTCGCTGAGACTACCAATTCACTGTTCGTCGAGAAAACTTCCTGGACAAGTTTCTCGCTCCAGATTGCACTGGGCGAGCCAAGAGCCACCCGAAGCATCCGCGGCTGATCCATCCAGGCTAATCCGCTGTCACGTGTCGATGCTGAGTCAACGATTGGATTGAAATCATCATCGTAATGGGGGAACACTGCTAAGCGGTACCAGCTTGCTGTGTTCGATTCATTGAACAATCCCAGGTTGTTGCGCAGAAAGCGATTCGAATAAAAGTAAGGGTCGATACAGACGCTCATCTTGCCAGTCGGGCGAACGCGCTGAACCGAAGCGCCAGAATGGGTTAGACGTGCCTCCAATGGCAGAGCGGAGATCTTCTGAAAGCTGCGCGATTGCGGCGGAATCGTCACGCCACCCGCGTTGTATTCATAGTCCTGATACCAGACCCAATTGCTGGGCGAATGCAAATCACGGGTTAAGAATTCGTTGTACCAGTCGTGCCCCAGGGTCTGAGACTCGAGCGAACGGTTCGATTCGGAAGCTTGCCTCCCTGCCATGAGCAGCAGCGAAGCGATGCCAAACATACCGGCGATCGCTACACCCGTTGCGAATAACACTTCCAGCACGGTTACACCACGTCGCGCCGGACGCGTAGATGCTACGGGCCTGGGCGGCTTGTTCGATGATGGGGTCGGATGCTGCATAACGTTTACTCGTATTTGGGAAAGGGCGCGACCTTTCGTTATTTGCTAGTGATCGGTTTGGGCTGAAAATCTGGGGGTAAAGCTAGTCTGGAAACCGGGGCTAACGCCCTGCGGCTGATCAGTGCCGTGGAACCGGGGCTAACGCCCGTCGGCTGATGTTGCGGCTGATTTCGTGGTTACTCTCCTTGATTGGGAAGCGTTAATGAACTGCTCGCCAGAGCGCGAGACTCACGCAAACGGTTCACTAAATCAGCGACGCCGGGTGCAGTGGGAATTGGAGTTTGAACACCTCCCATGCTGCTGGTAGTAATGCTACCGGTGTAAGGGTTTATCGTGACCCAGTTGTTTTCGGTATCCATCAAGTTTGACGTGTATTCCTCAGACACAGTCAGTGCCGTTTGAATGGCACTGTCTTGGTCAAGATTCGGAATCGCCCGCGTGGTTTCTACGACTTGATCGACACCACCTACCAACAAGTGAATTAAACCTGTCGGATAGCCACGTTGGAGCGTGGGGCTGGCGTAATCGAACGGGCGATTCTGTACAAACCACGAACTGACTTGTCCATCGGGGCTAAATACCAAGTAGATAGGACCGTAATTGGAGAACCCAGCGTGAGGATACGGATTGCTGTCACCAATTGGTTGGATAGCATCACTACTGAAATGTCTGCCTGTCTGGCCGCAGCCAGAAAAATGCAAATCGATACACGTACCGCGTGGTAGTGAGATCCCGCCTGCCAAGGACTTGCTGGGACGACGGTAGATACGGAATGTTCGTTGCAGATTGGGGCCGGCATCGGCGGCAGTCAGCGCACCTTCTTGCAGAGGTGTACCGCTTGTTGTTTCTGATGGATTATTAAAGTGAATGCGAACGATGCTGCTTGCGCCATTTGGAACTACCTCGACGGCAGGCGTAGATGAATTTGGTGCGGCAATGAAGAACTTCTCGCGACTACCGCCAATTTCGATCAAATCTCCTGGTTGCACCATGTTGTTCGAAATCGGAGGATTCGAATTCAGGTCGACTAGCGTGGCGGCCTGAGCAAGTGGTATATCAATGGCGTCGAATCGCCCAGCTTCCCAAGCGTCGATCGCGACCAGGTCCTGCAATGTGCCCGTCGCACCCTCCCAGTCGCCTGAGTAGGCCGGAAATACCTCGCCGATCGACAAACGCGTCGCCACATTGTTCAGAGCTAATCCGCCAGCATCATCGTAGCGAGCCCGTTCAATGATGAGTGCAACTGGACGCCCCGTGGAGATTGCACGCGATTTTGCGCTAGCCGCGAACGAACTGACGAGGTTGGACGCTTCCGCAATCTTCCGTCCCGAAAGCAGGCCTTTCAATGTCGGGAGCGTGACGGCTGCCACGATCACGATAATGCCCATCACAATCAGCAACTCGATGACGGTAAAACCGTGATTGTGAGCCGAGTTCGGGCGAATGAGATTTTGGCGATGCTTGGTATTCATCAAGGCTTACTCCAAAATCAAGTTGTAGTTGGAAATGTTGTCAGCCGTTCCTTCGAAAGATCCATCGCCGTCGGTATCAATCGCGCTGCCAAGGCCGAGACCGGTGTAAATACCGTTCGAGTCGAAAGATCCAATGTAAGGGTCGGGAAAGTAGTATGCGTTGTCCGCGGAGTACACTCCACCGGCACTCCATTGGTGAGTCGCGTAGGCAATTCCTTGCGCCTGGTCGAAGGCGATATCGAAAACCTCATCAGGGCCAGCAGAGACAACCAATGGGACTAACAACCAAGGCTTGGCTGGGGTGCCCGCGGCGGTCTGCCAACGATTCGAACTCCAACGCCAATCTGCACGCAAAGGGTCCATCGCATCCGCGTTACCCGTGTTGAGATTCGGGTTGTACGGCAGGTTCAACGGAGATGCAAAACCACTGGGCCAGCGAATCCAACGGATCGGGTTGCCCCAAGCATCTAGAAATTCCGGCAGGCCATCTTCGTCGGTGTCACCGATTTCTGATGGATTGAAGGTCTCCAAGGCTGAGCCACCGCTGTAGTTTGCGTTGGCGACAATCATGTAGAGTAATTCGGCGCCTTGGTTTTCGATTACTTCCGAAGACAGCGAACTGAGCGGTGGGCTGGCAGCGACGCCACCGACGTACGGGCTTGCAAAAGTCGGCAAGTTTACTTGACTGCGAAAGATGTTCAACTTTCCAGGAACATTGCGTGCCCCCGGCCCCACGCTGGCATTAGCGAGTGAATTACCAGCGTAGAATGCAATATCAGGCACGTTAACGTTCGTGGTGTTCAATGCCGCCTCGTAGGCAGTCGGCGGATACAGAATATCCGTCCAGCGGTCTGGCATCTCCATCCGCATGAGGTCCCGGAGAACAATCATCCGCATCCGAGCGCCCTCGCGGGGGCTCAGCGGAGGCTGACCACCCAAGTTGCGGTTTGGACGCAGAACTTCTTGATCGATATCGATCCGGGCAGCCCGATACCGGTATTTTTCCCACTCCTCAAGAATGACCGCGTTAATCTTTTCAATGGTGTGACGAGTTTGCGAAACCTGAACATCGGTGCGTGCGCCAGCCAGCGAAAAAAGAACCATGCCGGTCATGACGCCGATGATGCCGATCGCCACTAACAATTCCACTAGCGTGAAACCGCCCTGACGATAGCACTTGCCGGAAATCCGACATTTGGCAATTTTGTTTTTCAGCTGCATGGATAAGCCTCGTTGAACCTACGCTCGGGTGCCTCAGAATGAGACCGTTGTCTCATTTGCTAACACCTCAGCTTGTTCTGCCAACGCTAAGTTAATACTGGCAAATGCTGCGCCAGAAAGCTCGTGTTGGATTGTGTTTTGTCTTGCTGGCGGGATGACCGTCAAGCGAGGGAGTCGATCTCATACCTTTAGGATTTGTCGCGACCGCAAGCTGTTCGTTTAACCGTCAGCCAAGGGCGTACGCGGCGGTTGTTTCACGTACGCCGTTGGCAGACGGCTAAGCGAAATCAAACGCAACCGACTGCCCCTGCAGATGGTCGCTGCTCCCTTGCGAAAGCCCTACAGTTTGTCGCTGAGGATACCGTCGGAAAAGTTGGTGGCATTGTCGAGCTGGGCCGATACGTCACCGGTTGGCAATTGGTAACCGGCGGGACCAGTTTGGGGTTGGTCGCCACGAATCGTGATGTCGATCAGCTGTCCCGTTGGGAACGCATAAAACGTCGATGCAAATTGTGACTGGGTTGGGTCTAGACCGCCGAAATCCTCATCGAGTCCCGCGTGGATTACCTGGAAAGTCTTGGGATTTGAGAATCGGTAGTAACTGCCAACTTGTGGGCGCACCGTAGTGTTCACATCCATTGACAAGTAGGGACGAGCATGTCCCGACACTGCCGAACTACTCCCAGGCGAAAAATGGCCGGTGTAACCATTTGATTGCACGTAAGTGCGACTGTCGAAGTAAACGAAAGGAGCTTCTTGGCCACTTAGGCGATAACTCGGCAAGACATCCCCCTGGCCAGGCAGGTTGTAGAGCTCTTCGTCATTCGAAACGGTTACCCCACCAACAACTTCCAATGTGAGTTGGGATTGCTTGAATTCATAGAATGGGCTTTCGCGGTCAACACGATATTCAATCGATGTCGCAACGCCTTGGTTGTCCCGGGCCAGCACATTCAATGGGCCACCAGGGCCGGTGAGTGGATGAACAGGGTCCTTACTGAAGCCGCCTAAAAAGAAAACCAAGGCCTCGCTAGGATCCATGACACGACCTTGCAGCGAAATCGGCGCTTGATTACAGCGGGCAGCAACCAGCAAGTCATTGATTTCCGAAGAAGCCATCTGGGGGAACAGCTTGAGTAGATGTCGCTTGACCAATGGCAAATTACTTCCATCCGGTGGATAGTCATCATATTTCTGCTGATACTTATTTACCGCGTCCGAGATGGTCGTGACTTCCAACACGATCGCGTTTTGTTTCACAGCCCGTAACGCAAACATAACAGCGGGGATGAGCAGGCCGACAAGGAGGCCGATGATGGCGATGACGACCAGTAGCTCGACAAGCGTAAAAGCACTGCGGTGATGAGTTCGAGTTTTCATAGTTCAACCTCCGAGATCATTCGCAACAGCAGCGCCGCATCCTGTTGTTCGGCGCTCTCCCCGCGTTGCTTTTAAAGTGGTGTTTTGCAGGCGAGTAAAAACTCACCGATGAGTGTTCTGAAAAGTAGTGTTGTTAGTCGTTCGTTTCTTCGGCGCCCGTGGCTTCTGTCTAACACGCCTGAAGGGGGGCGCTCCATCACAATCGAATGCAAAAGCGTTTGTTCGTTCTAGGCCAGTGAGGTAATCATCTTTACGAGGGGCATGAATAACGAAATCACGATAAAGCCAACTGCTCCACCGAGGAAACAAATCAGCAAAGGTTCGATCAATCGGGTGAGGCCCTCGGTCATGACGTTCACTTCGTCGTCGTACGTGTCTGCGACCTTGTACAGCATGGTATCCAGTTCACCGGTTTCCTCGCCGACGTCGACCATGTTCACAACCAACTCGTCGATTACACGGGCTCGCATCTTTAACAAGTAAAACATCACACACAACAGTGCACCCAATCCGGTCATGACACCGCCAACCATTAGCAGTGATTCCATCGAGTTCTCAGCCACACCGCGACCGGCCGTCAAGGCGACGGAGAGAACCATTACGCCGGGGAACGTGCCCATCAACATCCAGAAGAATGCTGCCATGGGGTGGAAACCGGGCGTGGAGTTCTCACGCATCGGCTTACTAATGACTTCCCCCTCACGAATCGCCTCGGTAACTTTGTTAAAGATTCGTTCGAAGAGTGCATTACCGGCTGTCTCACGCGTGATGTTAAGCGCCTCCAAGATGGGTACGCCGGACGAAACCAGCGTTCCAAGCGTTCGAGTCGTACGAGCCAAAATGTTCTTTTCAACCAGCTTGCCGAATACCGGCAGCTTGAGCATATACATGTCAAAGCCCATCCGGCCGTGTCTGAATTTTCGTATCAACTTCGTTAGTAGGAAGTAGCAGAACGGGATGAGCAACATCAAGAACCAATACTTGACGATATAGTCACTCATCGCGATCAACAGCTGCGTGGGCGGCGGCAGGTCGAGGCCGAATTCCTCGAACATCGTCTTAAAGGTCGGCACGATAAACTTCATAATCAGCGCGAGAATCAAACCGGCGATGATCACGACCGCAATCGGGTAGATCAACGCACCTTTGACTTTACGCTTAAGTGCTTCGGAGCTCTCCAGGAAGTCCGCCAGCCTTTGCAGGATCGTTTCCAACGCACCACCCGCCTCACCGGCCTTGATCATATTGACGTAGAGCCGGTTGAACACTTTGGGGCATTTGCTCATCGCCTCCGAAAGCGTTGACCCCATTTCAATTTCGTCGCACACATCCATCAGAGCGTTCTTGAGCTTACCCGGTTTACAGTTGTTCTCCAGGATTTTCAGACTGCGCAAAATCGGCAAGCCTGCGTCCTGAAGAATGGAGAGTTGCCGGGTGAAAGCACAGATGTGCTTTGTTTTCGCGCCACCGATCGCAAATGGGCGTTTTTTCTTCTGCCCGGGAGCAGCTTTGGCAGCGGACTTCTTGACCTGAATCTTGGTTACGAAGTAGCCCATCTGCCGAATAGTGGTCTGCGCCTCTTCTTCGGTAGCCGCCTCGATGATGTCTTTGATCTCTTGGCCGGTCGCGTCCATCGCTTCGAATTGAAACGTAGGCATGGCACTCTTCCTCGCTGGTTACTTTTCCAGATTCCTGTTTGTCCGTTTATCAGGACTGTCTGAGGAGTTTACGTCTCAGATGAGTCACTTTTAGGTTCGTCGTTGCGGGCGTCTGTGTTGGTTTGTAGGGTGTTCGGTTTTAGGGCGTTAGGTCTGCTTGAGCACATGTTGTGCCGAAGTAGATGACTGGTTGTGTCTAGTTTATTCCGCCGGTTCGCGGTCTGTTTGAATCAATGCGTTCTGGGGGAAATCCGAGTCGCTTGGTGGGTGCCGACCCTCCCCGGCCTGCTTCGAAGTGTTTTGGTGTTGTATAGCGTTTTGAATGTGTTAAGTGTCTTTAGTCTTGTGAAGCGTTTCTGGTTGTTGGCTTCGCAAAGCGGACCCTCCCAGGGGGAGGGTGAGTTGGTGGTTGTGGTTAGTCCGCAATGGTTTCTCGCAAGACTTCGTCGGCGGTGGTGAGGCCTTCGAAGACGTAGTTGATTCCGTATCGTCGCAGTGGGATCATGCCAAACTCGGCAGCCCGATCGCGTAGTTCGTCAGTCGTGGAGTTTGACATGATCATTTCGCGCAAATCGTCATTCATAATCATGAATTCGAACAATCCGATTCGTCCCTTGTAACCGGTGTTGTTGCATTTGTCACAGCCAGCCCCGCGGTAGAACTTTTTATCCGCCGCTTCGGCCGCGTCGATTCCCAAGTCCATCAAGATCTCGCGACTGACCTCCGTCTCTTCGCGGCATTCGGCGCAGATTCGACGAACTAAACGTTGCGCCAAAATGGCCTCGACACACGCGGTGATCAAGAACGTTGGGATCCCCATGTCCTTCATCCGAGTAATCGTGCTGGGCGCGTCATTGGTATGAAGCGTGCTGAACACCAAGTGACCGGTTAGCGACGCCTGCACGGCAATCTCAGCGGTTTCAATGTCCCGAATCTCGCCGACCAAAATCGTGTCTGGATCCTGCCG
Source organism: Planctomycetaceae bacterium (assembly GCA_003501565.1). Classification (GTDB taxonomy): domain Bacteria; phylum Planctomycetota; class Planctomycetia; order Pirellulales; family Pirellulaceae; genus Aureliella. The sequence goes on from DNPC01000119.1 coordinate 15,102, forward strand.
CAAAATCGCCCGCAGGCAAGAGGCGAAGGTTACACCGATGTCATGGTCGATAGGAATCTGTACGATGCCATCGATGTCGTATTCGACCGGATCCTCGGTGGTGATCAATTTGTCCTTCATGTGATTCAGCTCGCTGAGAGCCGAATACAACGTTGTCGTTTTGCCGGACCCCGTTGGCCCCGTCACCAGAATAATGCCGTTGGGCCGGTCGATGGTTTTGCGGAACGTGGTCAACGTGTGCTCGTCCATCCCGACATTGTTCAGCGAAAGCGAAACCACCGAGCGATCGAGGATTCGCATTACCGTGCTTTCTCCGAACATCGTCGGCAACACGCTGACTCTTAAGTCGACTGGGTGACCGCCGATCATCAACTCGATCCGACCATCCTGCGGGAGACGCCGTTCGGCGATATCCAAATTGGCCATGACTTTGATGCGCGTCGTGATCGCGAACGCCAAGTGCCGTGGCGGCGGCACCATTTCGTACAAGACTCCTTCAGCTTTGATGCGGATGCGGAATTCGTCTTCAAACGGCTCAAAGTGAATGTCGCTGGCGTGATCTTTAATCGCCAACAGAAGGACCATGTTCAGCAGCTTCCGGACCGGCGCACTGTCGGCCAATGCTTCAGCGCCGGTCAGGTCGAATTTGTCGTCGTCAATCGCGTTAGCAGCCTGGAAGAGCTCCTCGTCTTCTTCAATCTCTTTGATGATGTTTTCTACGGTGTCGACATCCGACGAATAATACTTCTCAATCGCTGTCTGGATATCGCGCTCGCTGGCAACGACCATGCGAATATCGAACCCCAAGAATGTCCGAAGCTCATCTTGAACGGTCAGATTCTGTGGATCACAGGTGGCGCAAGTGAGCGAGGTTCCATCAAATTGTACCGGCACGATCCGGTACATCTGTGCCATCGTCTCAGTGATTTTCTCCAGCACGTCTGGCGGTAGCTGTACGTCGGACAGCTGGACGACTTGCATGTTCAGCTGTTCAGCCAGAGCCTGGGCCAGCTGATCTTCATTGACCAGCCCCATGTCCTCGGCAATCTTGCCGAGTAACGCACCGGGGCGTTGCTGCTGTTCGTCGAGGATGACTTCCAGTTGTTCATCCGTGATGAAACCCAAATCGACGAAGATCTGGCCAATCTTACGCGCTACCATTGGGGACCTTTTGAATAAGTTGCTGGGAACAATTTTCTACCCGGCCATTGAATAAGGCCGATGGTGACAAACCAATTTTCTTGTTGCTGCTTGTGCTGTTTAAGCTGGAGCCGTATTGGCCGGATGGCCGAGTGGTGACGCGTCTGGTTGTTCGGGGGATCCTGAGTCGCTTGGCGGGTGCCGACCCTCCCCGGTCTGCTTCGGGGTGTTCTGGTGTTCTGTGGGCTACTCGTCATCATCTTCGTCGTCGTCTTCGATACCACGGCGAGCGTTGACGATGCGGCGGGCAAGGTCATCGGGGCGGTGGCTCTTGGACAAGCAATCTTCAACCTCAACGATGCCCTCTCGCCACAAGTCGAATAGGGCGTCATCCATTAGGTTCATGCCGAATTTCGAACCCGTCTGGATGGCAGAGTTGATACGAAATGTCTTGTTTTCACGGATCAAGTTGGCGATACCAGGTGTTACGACTAACACCTCGTACGCTGCCACGCGGCCCCCGCCCTTCCTGGGCAACAAAGTTTGAGCCACGACGCCGATCAACGAGGTACTTAACTGGGTTCGAATCTGGTCCTGGAGGTTACCGGGAAAAGCATCAATGATCCGGTTTACGGTACCTTGAGCACTGTTGGTGTGGAGCGTTCCAAACACGACGTGACCGGTTTCCGCTGCCGAGATGGCGGCCGAAATCGTATCGAGGTCGCGAAGCTCACCGACCAAAATCACATCGGGGTCTTGCCGGAGCGCCCGCTTGATCGCCTCGGAAAAGCTCGGGACATCCACTCCGACTTCTCGTTGGTTGATCGTCGATTTCTTGTGTTCGTGGTAAAACTCGATCGGGTCCTCAATGGTAATAATGTGGTGATCATGCTCTTCGTTGAGGAAGTTGATCAGGCTCGCCAGCGTCGTACTTTTCCCCGATCCGGTTGGTCCGGTCACCAGCACTAACCCCCGCGGCCGCTGCACCATGTCGACCACGCTTTGGGCCAAGCCAAGTTGTTCGGGTGTCAGTTTGTCGTTGGGGATCTGCCGCAGCACCATCGACACGAAACCGCGCTGCTTGAAGATCGAAACCCGGAACCGAGCTTGATCGCCAAACGCAAAACCAAAGTCTGAGCTACCGTTTTCCTGCAACTCTCTTTGGCAACGGTCCGGCGAGATACTTTTCATCAACGCCATCGTGTCGTCGGCTTCGAGCACCTGTGTCTCAAGTTTTCGCATGCGACCATGCAAGCGAAACACCGGCGGTTGTCCAACAACAATATGAATATCACTCGCCCCTTGCTTGACCGCGGCCTGCAAGAGCTTGTCGATTAAAACCGTCATTTACGGCCTGTATGTAGTGGGTTGAAATCTACGTTGTTTTTTGGTGGCTTCGTCTGGTAGCTCCACCCCGCTGTCACGAATCGCATCCCGGGATAAGAGGCAACACATTGTGGTGGAGCATGGAATCGTCAAGCTTTGGCGCCCCGATAAGGTTCGACGCTCCCAGGAGGGTCGAAAGTGGGTGGATCGATGTCATCCGGAGGGTGCTGACCCTCCCCGGTCTGCTTCGCGGGGTTTTGTGTTGTGTAGCGTTTCGATTGTGTTGGGGGTCTTTGTCTCGTGATGCGTTTC
>DNPC01000667.1 GCA_003501565.1 Planctomycetaceae bacterium
GAACCGGGGCTAACGCCCCGCGGCTGATGTCAGCCGCTACGCGTCGACAAATTTAAAGCGTTTGAATAGGTCAGATTTGGGGACCGCTTGGTCGAAATGCGGTGATTTCCTTGCGACTTCAAGGAGGCTATTGCTTTCGCTGAATGCTCGAATGCGCATTGAGCCCCCGAACCGTTCACGAAGCTCTTCAGCAATCCGGAACCCGTCTTTGCCCTGCATGTTTAAGTCAATCAGTATCTCGTCAAATTTCCGCCGTTCGCATACATCAATGGCATCAAATTGACTGGCGTAGCTAGCGTCGACTCCGCAATGTCGCATCAATTGAACAACCGTCCTGCCTACGTAGTTCAGGTCATCAATAACTAACAGCCTTCCGTTGACCTCAAACCCAATCAGATCGCTGGCTTTTACGTCGGCAGCCAACTGGGAAAGTGCTTCAATTGCTTGTGTTTTGGGCGCGACAACTTCCACATCAACGGCCTCTTTAGGCAACGTCACTATGAAGATTGATCCAACACCCAATGTACTTTCTGCCCTAATTGAACCTCCCAAGTTTTCCGCCAGCGAGCGGCATATCGATAGACCGAGGCCAAACCCTTTTTGACTTTCCGGAGCCGGATCGATCTGGTAGAACGCGTCGAAAATTGTCTCCAGTTCTTCTTTTTGTATTCCTGGCCCCGTGTCTTTGACCGATATCGTGGGATGCCCATCAACCATCGACACTCTCAAATGAACTTCGCCGGCCGGGCAGTGCTTTACGGCATTGCCCAGGAGGTTACTGGCAATCTCTTTAAGAGCGTTTCGATCGGAATAGATTTGTGCTGGAACATCATCGTCCATCGTAAAGCACACTTCATTCTCACGATCGGAAGCTACAAGCAGTAACTCTCGTTCAATTTCCTTGATTAAGGATCGGACGTCGATTAGCGACACGTTGGTTTGTTGCCGCGATGCCCGCGAGTAGGTTAACAACTGTTCTGACAGGTATGTCATTGATTCAGCCAAGTCATGCAACAAGGGGGCTGCCGCTTTCGCATCGATGGATCCAGTTCCAAGCATGTCGGAACAGGCAAACACGACATGCAGTGGATTTCGCAGATCATGACAGACACGAAGTAGCAAACCCTCGCGTTCTCTGGCATTACGTTCGGCCGAAACGCGGCCTTCATACTCGGCGCGGAATTGAGATTGCCGAGCGCGACGAGTCGATACCACAGAAGCAAGAACAACTGCTGTCATTGCCAACGCCAAGAGTGCGGCAGACCAACGGGTCACTTGCCATCGCCAAAACGGTAGATAGATCTTCAGCGGAATGTGTACGGAATCAGAGAAGTTGTGGTCTCGATCAAAGGCTTGCAGCTCAATTTTTCCAATTCGCTCGGCTGGGAACACGACTTCCACAATATCATCGTATGCATAAAGTGCGGTTGTCTTGTTCTCATTCGCATGCAAATCAGTTTTGATGCCATCGTACAAGTAGGTCCAGTCTTCAGTTTCCTCATTTGGAGTACTGGAACTAACAAAACGATATCGAAATCCTGCATGCCGCGATGGCAAAGACGAACTAAGCCTCGCGCGGAACGAGTCACCGACTTCGATACGAATGTTGTCTACGCTTCGCGACGATCGCCAGCCTTCGCCATCGAAGACTTCATCTACAAACAACACAGGCTTCGTCTGTGTTCGCGAATAGGCGACGAATTGGTCCGACGTAGTAAACCACCAACGCCCGCTGTATTCCTGTTCAACATCCCAAACCAATGACAACACTTCGCCGTCAGCGGTTAAGCGGACTCGACTCCATAGTCCTCCTTTAAGCGAATACACGCCTTCGTTACGGAACGCAATCATAAATGAATCGTCGGTTTTAGACGGTTCAATGTCCTGTACAACGCTACCGTCGCCCCATGGGCCACTTACCTCCTCAAACCGTTCTTCGTTGGGCCAATAACGCAAGAGTCCAGCGTCTGTCCCAATCAGGAGATGAGGCGTTCGTAGTGGATCCGTTTCGACGCGAGCGAAGCATGTTGCTGTGCGTGGGATATCTGCAACTGTTGGGAGTGAGATCCAGCTTGGCAGGAGCCTACTTTTTTCGAGTCGACAGATCTGTCCAGAAATACTGCCCAGCCAAACCTCATCAGCGGCCACCTCGTCGATCGCCAAAAGAATCTCTGTGGGTTCTTCAGAGGACAGTTCAATTTTCGTGACATAACCGGCGCTGGGTTTATCATTGCCCTCGATGTTCGACTCTTCGCCGCCGCTATGCAATTCGAATAGGCCGTGCTTAGTAGCTATTAACGTCCGTCCACTTGCGGTCGTAACGACGTCGACAATCCAAGTCTTCAGTTCTTTCATGGGCAACTGGAAGGCGGTCGGTTTTCCGTCGGAAAACCGGTAGATCTTGGGGCCGATGTGCATTCGAACAGGCATCGTGGACGTGGTGCCGCCCAGCACCGCAATGGTCTGCTTATCGTCGATGTGAGTAACAGCAAGATTCTTATACTTTAGATGGTTTTCAAAAGCTGTATTTGCGCTTAGTTGTTGAGGAGCCATCCCCTTGCCGGAAAATACAACTTGATCCGGCGTAACTGTGACTCTCCAGTTTTGCTCGCTCTTGATGCTGTCCGCGGGAGTGATAACTTCGTGCGAACGTCGGCTAATTCCCTGGATGCGACCATCTGTAGTACCAACCAAAATCCCTTGGCCGTTCCAAGGGCACGAAGTAAACACTGAGCTTTGCAGCTTGATTGGGTTGATCTTCGATCCCGCAACCAACATCTGATTCGTCATACCAACCACCCAAACATCATCGGTGAACTGGAGACGTGGAAGGTCCAGTTGGCGGTCATCGCCTGCAACAGCAGGCTGCAAATCCCAAGTGCCATCAGACTCCATTGTGGCAATGGATTCGGTGCCCACTACGCACAAACGTCGCTGGCGGTCGTACCCAAGATCAAGGACCTTTCGAAGCGGTGTTTGAATTCTTCGAAATTCCTCTTCGTCCTGCCGGCGTACTATCACCGAGTCTCGAGCTGCAAATGCAACGCCAGCCGAACCGGCCCAAAGCTGATCAATCGCGCCGGAATGTTCGTACAAGAGCTTACACCGACCAACCAGATCATCGCCTGGCGACAGAGCTAGTTTTGCCACCGCATGAGCAAAAGTACTCTGCTCTTCTTGCTGCTCAGTTGTTAGCTCCAAGACGGCATAGACCACCCCGTCGCACAACTTAAATGGAACGTCGGACTTCAATCGCCAACCATCAATGCTCGGCACCGAATCGAAACCGTCGATCGGTGTAGACCCACCAAATTGCACTTTGCGATCGGCATGGAGAACAAGTACGCCGTGCCGGACGGTCTGCACGAAAAGTTGCTCACTTTCATACTCAAAGTGCTGGATCACCAGGCCGTTCGGCAAACCTGCAGTCAGAGGTGAAACGTAGACATTCCGACCTTCGACGACACTGATTCGATTTCCCTTTTTCGGATCACAAAAGAAGATACGCCCCGTTTGCTGATCGTAATCAATTGCATGAAGGTTCACACCACTTGATACTGAATCTGGTAACAAGTCCTCGACCAGGAATCCGACCGGCCGTTTCGCGCTAATAACGAACCTCTGCTCTGGATCACTATCAAACTTCCCCCACTTCGGCTGAACGATCTCACCGCCAATGCACAGGTCTACATCGGACTCATAGGGGAGGTGCTCGAATGTAATTCGACCGCTGGCATCTGCTTTGGAGGTAGCAATTCGGCGATCCGAATCAGCCATCTTGGCTTCGACAATCACGTCGGGGTTTGGTGTGCTGCCGTCCGGGCAAGTTACCAGGCCCTTCCACGTTTGACCTGCCTCGACGCCGAAGCCAAAGTCACCGCCAACGTTCATAGCCACCATCATCAATTTCTTTGGCTTGTCGGCAGCGAAGTCAACGGAGAATGAATAGCTACTGATTTTGAACCACCTAGGTGCCTTGTTAGCAAGAACTTGATCGTCGACCCACAACTGAAAAGCGTCATCGGCACCACAACTGAACTTGCGTTCACCGTCTTGCGAAGCAACAAGATCGACAACTGCGTACACAAACGCATTTTCGCAGGGCATATCAAGCCCTTTGCAGTAGCTATCGAGAGAAACGTAGCCATGACTATTCGCCTCGACCGTTCGCCATGTGCGAGTGGTTCCATCGGTTAGACGAACTTCATTTCCCTTGGCGGCCTGTGTGAGCAGATCTCGCGGATCTGGAAAGGCCGCGTCTTTGGGCACCGGACCAAGTACCAGCCACTGGCCAATTACTGGCTGGCGAAAACGAAAGACCGGCAAGCCGTTGTCGCCCTCCAGCTGGTCGGTTGCTTCGGGAGTACTGCCTACGTCTGGATCGACTTCCGATTCCGAATCCGCTGCGTCTTGCGTCGACGGTTGAGCCGCGGTTGTTTGGGGTTTTGGTGTTTCTGAGGATGAACGCTGGGTGGCCTGCTGGGGAGCCTGCTGAGGAGCCGCCTTGGCCAGCATCGAAAACGGTGGCCCGCAAACAACGATCGCTAGTGCTAAAAAGAGTTGATTCGGTTTCATAGAAACGCCACTCACTTTGGATCCCACCCCGCCCCTCTGGTTAGCGATAGAGTATAGCCCATTTGGTGACCGCCCAAATAGGTAGTACCTTATGTGCGCGTTTGGCCCAATGCTTGAATCGATCAACTACAATGCCGCTTGCGGCGCCCTTTTTCAATCAAATGCTTCGACCCAATGACCTGAGCCCGGCGATATGAATGTGATATTGAGAAACCCACAATTCCGCGTGCTTAGTCTTCTTTTGTTTATTGGATTGCTGACTGTTGGCGATTCAGCCACAGCGCAGAAGATGCGTCGGCGATTCAAGCCGGAACAGCAGGTCTTGTTTTACCACCTTGGCGAATGGAAGCCTGCGACCGTCTTACAGGTTCAAGGCAACCGAGTTGCTATCCAATACGAATTCGCTGGTACCGATCATCAAAAAGTCCTGGCCAAAGATGAGCTTCGATACCCTTGGGAAGCCCGCGCCATAACGCCCATGCGGAGCTGGTCTGACAAAGAGCAAAACTTCAAAGTTCGGGCGGCAGGAGTTGCACTGACACCAACCACAATCACGCTTCTGAAAGAGTCCGACGGGTTAGAAGTCACGGTACCGATCGACAAGCTGAGCGAAACCGACCAAGCGTATTTGAAGAAGCGCCTGGACGAAGTTGGGCCACCGGTTGCCCCGATGCCAGAGTCAACGGTTTTCGCCACACAAGCGTCGCTGGGCAGCGCTGTTAGTTGGAACAACGCATCGACTTTAGCGGATGTTCAGCCCGATGGACAACCTAGCTACGCGTCTTTGCCGATGGCGGGTGTTGCGTTTCCCCGTGCAGATTTTCACGAGGACGTTTGCCGAATCGAACCGATCGGTGGTTCTGCGGGCTGGATGGCAGTCGGCACCCTGAACAGCAGAAAACCTTGCCGAATTCTGTGGGTGTCCCTGGCCGAACAGAAAATCAAGCGTCTGCACCTGATCCCAAGCGATCAACGCTTGGTTTCTGTCCATGCTCCCAGCCGCCAATTCTTGACGCTTAACAATGACGACAATCGCCTTACGCTTTGGGAAGCGGATCCGAATTCTGTCGTACCGGTTGGAAAGAAATCCTGGATAAGCTCGGCGACGAACCGATGGGGTGGATGGGACATTTGGGCGGAAATCGTCACCCCGAACCGCGTACTGCATCGGTGGGGGCGCGCTCAATACATCTGCTGGGACACAGAAGCCCAACGCGAAGCGTATCGCTTTGAACAAGAGTCATTTTTTCGTGGTGAGCCAACCCTGAGTCCAGGTAAGCGTTATATCGTGCTGCCGGAAGACAAACGGATTCGTGTTCTCGATTCCAGCAGCGGTAACACTTTGGCGTCGCTGCCTGTCGAAGGGGGAAGTGCCGCTGGAGTTGGCATCAGCCGCGATGGTAGGCACCTAGCCGTTCTTACACGATCACAACTCGCCGTTTGGACATTTGGATCCGACGAGGAACCACGACGATATCGAGCTGATTCGATTGGTACCCCTTTTACCGCCCGCGTCGAATGGATCGATGACAGTTCGTTGTTGATCGATCGCAAAACACTGTTCGATCTCAATCACGAGCTTCCGCTATGGAGTTATGAACCGAAGACATTTGAAGTGAAGCGTGATAGTTTTGGCACGCGCACCCAAACGGTGTTCAACAACAAACTCTGCTACACGGTCGAATTCCGTGGTCAGCAAGATGGTTTTATCGTCGGCGCCGTCGACTTGCCGGGACCGATGGTTAAGGAAGCCACTGCGGATCTTGATGCCGAGTCATTGTTCATCATTCGGCCAGGCGCTCGGGTCAGCATCAAACTGCAGTGTGGAGAATTCGATTCCGAAGTACAAGCGGCGCTAGAGCAGCAAATTGCCGACAACGGCTGGGTGTACGATCCGCAATCGCCTACACACTTTAAAGCTGAAATGGGGCGGGGCGAAACGCAGACCGCCACTTATCGTATGCAGGGTTCCAGTCAGGGCGGAGAAACCGTGACCGTCCGCCCCTATTACAGCCGGTTGGAGTTAATCCACGAAGGCGAAGTGGCCTGGAGCAGCTCCGGTGGATCAGGTGGCGTTCCCCCGGTCGTCTTTGTCCTTCCGGGCACGTCGATCCAGTCCAAAGTCGACGCCTCACAGCGGCCAGATCCCGGCCATTATGAACGCGTCAATATTCCTGAGAAGATTTACGATCCGGCCAAGAAAGACGGAATCGGCATTAGTACCATCAGCTCACAGGGACTTACTCCGAGGTTGAAGTAAGTGAACGGCCACGTCGCACGGGCTGCCGAGATTCTGATAAGCGAGCCTACTGCATGGATAGTGAGGCTACAGTGTGGTTACGGAGAGCCCGGGTGCTTATCCTGCTGGTCCGACCACCATGTCACGGCACTGCTGCACCAGACTGTATAGGTAACCCGCTAGGCTTGAACGGCTTGCGAGTTGTTCTACGGAAGAGAGCATAAACGGGCTTTCGCGCCGGGCTCCATCAAGCAAATCCCATTGGAACTCGCGAGTGTTTCGGTTTTCATGCAGGCGAGTACCGTCGGGTAAATCGAATGCAACTGTCTGCCAAATGTTCTTGCCAACAGACGAGGGGTCTTCTTCATCCAGCTCGAGAGTCTGAAACTCGATTTCAGCCAAACTTTCCGTCGAAAACCGAGCAATCACACACTTGCCCCCGGGCACGAACACCTCGGCCGTCAAATCCGGCTCTCCGCTCAGTCGCTCTGCGATTGAATCACAGGTTTGATGCCAACTAGAAAAGTATTCCCCTTCTTCAGATTCGAACGACGCCCTTGCCTTCAAACTCGGTGACTGATCTTCGGAACTAGGTATGCCGTAGTGGACGACAAACTGTCTGACGCGTTGCATAGGACTCACCCCGGGCAAATACTTCTGGGATTCACAGTCGCTGATCCGGCTGGGTGGAGCCGCATTGACGAACTGGGGCCGAACTGTCTTGAGACGGCTCAGGTTCTCAGACTACTTAAGAGTGGTTTACTACCCAGATTGTCTCGTAAGAAATCCCCCAAGCTGCCTGTTTTCCCGACGCAATAGTCCGAATGGAAGGAATGTATAGGCGATTCGTGGCCCTAGTTCCGGTTGCAGCCGGACGCTGACTACGCGAACCCGATATACGATCCCACTGTCCGCTGGTAGATTACTGACGGCTGGTGAAGTGAGTCCAGTTGATTTCCTTAGCTTCGGGAGAGCCTAGCATGCCACGGCTCGGCGTGAACATTGATCATGTAGCTACGATCCGCCAGGCGCGGAAAACGTACGAACCCGATCCGGCCCTGGCCGTCTCTGCCGCCCTATTGGGTGGTGCAGAAGTTATCACGATTCACCTGCGGGAGGATCGACGCCACATTCAAGATCGTGACGTTCGCGTAATTCGCGAACTCGTCCATAGCGGGCTCAATCTGGAGATCTCGTGTGATCCAGAGATTGTTCATATCGCCTGCGAAGTAGTTCCCGATCAAGCAACTTTAGTCCCCGAACGGCGAGAAGAAGTCACGACGGAGGGCGGTTTGGACGTCGCCGCAGATTCAGACCGAGTCGCATCAGCGATTGACCGCTTACAGAGCAAGGGCATCGATGTCAGCCTGTTCATCGATCCTGATGAGCGACAGGTTGCCAAGAGTGCCGCACTTGGTGTGGGGGCAGTTGAGCTTCACACTGGTGCCTATGCCGACGCTCCGCCGCATCAACGCGACGAACAACTCAATCGTCTCCGAGCCGCCAGTGAGCAATGCACTGCGTCTGGCATCCGTCTGCACGCCGGCCACGGACTGAACTACGTAAATGTCGCTCCTGTGGCCCAAATTCCTGGGATGCTGGAGCTGAACATTGGGCACAGCATCATCGCTCGTGCCGTCTTCAAAGGGCTAGAAACAGCAGTACGCGAAATGAAACAGGCGATCGACGCGGCCATGCTGACGCTCGACTAATTGCTTTCGCATAATTCTCACTCTACTGACGAAACGAATTCAAGATGACACAACGCAAGGGATCTGACTACGCAGGCCTTTCCGTCGCTATCGTGACACCACTGAAAGATAATGTTCTGGACGTTGGGCGGCTGCGAGAACAAGTAGAGTTTCAGATTGCAGCCGGTACCACGTGCCTCGTCCCTGTTGGCACGACCGGTGAATCTCCGACACTGTCGCACGAAGAACACGAACGCGTCATCAGCGAGGTCGTTCAGATTGCAGCGGGACGCTGCAAAGTAATGGCCGGCACCGGTAGTAACTCGACCGCAGAAGCGCTCCGGCTGACTCGCTGGGCTGCGAAAGAAGGCGCTGATGCTTCCCTGCAAGTCGCCCCCTACTACAACAAACCGACGCAGCAGGGCTTCTACGAGCACTTCAAGGCAATTGCCGAAGACGTGAGTTTGCCACTGTGTGTGTACAACATTCCAGGCCGCACCGGCAAGAACATAGAAGCCAGCACTATCGCTCGGCTCGCCGAGATCCCGAATATAACAATGGTCAAGGAAGCTACCGGATCACTCGACCAATGCTCAGAGATCCTCAACACCACCGACCTCACGGTCCTCAGCGGCGACGACTCGTTAACACTGCCGATGATGAGCGTCGGTGCTGAAGGTGTCGTTTCGGTTGCCGGGAACATCGTCCCCAGTGATGTGATCGAGATGGTTCGGCGTGCCTCAGAAGGTGATTTCCGTGGCGCCCAGGAATTGCACCACAAACTATTCCCACTTTGCCAGAAGATGCTTGGGCTCAGCACGAATCCCATCCCCGTCAAAATCGCAATGCGGATGCTCGGTCGTGACGCCGGCGAGTTGAGATTGCCTATGACGCAGCTAACCGAAAGCGAAGAAGGCCAACTTCGTCAAACACTGGTGGACTACGGTTTGTTGAGCTAGGTGTCTGGCGTGCTTGCGGCTCGCCCTGCGTAACACCACAGTTATTGGCGGGCATTTAACACTACAACCAGCAAAGCCGCTAAATCACGTCCGTTCTTTGGGTAGGGGCGGCAAACTCTGGTACTTGCTCTGGCGGCGGCGGGACGTGCAAGCTGACAACGATGGTATGAAATCGTTGTGAGTGAACTTATCCCAGCCTCCCGAACCGTGGGCGAATGCCCTTGCGAGTCAAGCGGGGAGGGTTTCAAGCTACCGATTGTTTTCGCCCATTGAGGTTGAAAATAAGGTCTGCCGCTCACAAGCCGAGTTGCCTGGAGACGGCAGTGATTGCAGAAGAACTGGTCAGCCAAATCGCCCGACTTAAGCCCGAACTAGGGCCCGTCGAGCATCTGCGGCTGGCCTTGCTTGCAGCTCAGCAGGCTGAATCACTGGACGAACTAGCTGACGGGAATGCTCTGCGCGAAGTCTGTGACGCGGTTTCGCTAAAGCTGGACGCGGCGTCGGACCAACACCGTGCAGTGGCCTTTGAACTCGACAGCCTTGCCACTACGGCTCCCTGCGACTTCTCAACCGACCATCTTTGGACTCTTGTTCGTGCCATCAAAGTCCAGAGTCAAGTCCTCAATCTCTACCTCGCAGACTCACAGCGTCAACAACATGTTTAGTGCACAATAGACCGATGCACTTGATTTCATACGCTTTCATCTTCAAGCGCGCACCTGAGGCTCAGCCCCTTTTTATAGCCCAACGCCTTTTATGTAGCCGATGCGGAATCCGCGGGCTCGGCCCGTAATGGGTCGTGCCGGCCAAGATGTCCCAAAGATTCTGTATAGCCGCTCCTGGGCGTCATTCGGAAGCAACTCAGCCAATTCACGAAACACACGTTGATTGGTTTCGATGACTGATTTATCGCTAGCTGCTCTAGATTCGAGCAGAGACTTCTCAAGTACCTTTTTGAGCTCGTTGTCGATTCCCACAAATCCCGCCAATGCTGGATGATTCCAGAGTATTGCCGGATCCATTCCAAATTTTCTTGCCGCCACCCAACGACCAAAAACCAGCTCTTGCTCAGCAGTCGCGATTTTATGAAATTCACTTTGGTAGTCTGCTTCCAGAGCCTGGACCGCTTGCGCGAAGCCACCACGCCCATGACGCTTCAGTGCGTCGGACAGCCCTCCAATCGCTCTTTTCGCGTTTTGCATTTCCGAGACCTGTGCCGCCGTCAAATCAAGTTGCTTCCTTAGTTCTGGATTGTTCATTCCATCTGTAAAAAACCATTCGCCGGGTGCGTCGGATACGAGCGGCAAGTCGCTAGCCGAAAACTGCAGAAGTGGTAACTCTGGAGCGAGTTCATTCCCAATCACCTGCACTAGTTGTTTGCGACACTTGGGTGGCAGCTTTTCGAAAACAGCACTACCCATCGCATTGCGGCTTTCGGGGTTTCTCTTCTGTAGATTAAGTCGTTTTTCGAGCGCAGCCTTGGCCAACACTGACCGAAGTTCACTTGGAATTCGGGCCACCTCGAAAACTTCACGATCTGTGAAAGGTTCGGTCACATCTTTAAAGGAAGCGTGTAACACCAAAGGCCGCAATTCGGAGAGCTGCTTGGTGTGCAGAATGCGCTCGAGCTCCTCCTTCACGTCCGCATCGACCGCCAATAGCCTCTCAGCCACCGATGAACCTTTCGCCGATTCATAACTGGCGGGAACTCGCAACGCTTCGAGCTGCTGAATCTGACGCGGCGAGACTTCAAGTACTTTTGCCAGAGTCGGCTCTCGGCGCACGGCTTTAGCACAGTGAAAATAGTTCGTCGTGGGTAGAATCAAATCCTGTGCCAGGACACAGGACGACAAAACCAATGAGATCAAGACGGCTAGTTTGTAGTGCAATAGCATCATCATTATGCCATCGGATGGTATTTGAAGACTTCGTCTCCAGCAATTGCTAGAGCAACAGCATCGCGATGTTGACGTAGATGATAATGCCCATGATGTCGTTCAGACCAGCGACAACAGGGTTACTCATCAGGGCAGGGTCCCATCCAAGTCGGACAAAGATTAACGGCAGCATGCCACCGGAAAACGCTCCGCACATCACAACCAGAAACACGGTTATTGGCAGAACACAAGCGGACAACAGATCCGGTGCGAACAATATCGCAGGCCCGAGCGACAACGCTGCCAGGTAACATCCCAACAACAAGCCCGTGGTGCACTCACGTGAAATCACGCGTGGCCAGTCCTTCAACGACAAATCGCCAGCAGCCATGGCAGCGATAATCAGCGTCGATGACTGGGCACCTGTATTCCCACCTGAGCCGATGACCAGCGGTATAAACGCGACCAACCAAGCGTACTGATCCAGCTCCGTCTCATACACTTTCAATGCGAACGCTGTCGCCAACGAAGCGAAGAACAGAATCCCAAGCCACAGCCCACGTTTCCAACTGAGCGTTGGGATTGGCGTTCGGATATACGAGTCTTCCAATGGATCAACGGCCGCAATTCGTTGAACATCCTCGGTGGCTTCTTCAAAGACAACATCGATAACATCATCGTGCGTAATAATGCCCAACATGTGCCGGTGCTCATCGACGACTGGAATCGCCAACAAGTCGTACTTCGCAACCATCAATGCAACTTCTTCCTGATCGTCATTCGCGTTGACAGTCAAGATATCCGTGTCCATCAGGTCAGCGACAGTTCGTTCCAGCTTCCCGAATGACTTGACCAGCATCCGCGTACTCAGGACGCCACGTAGGTGGTTGGTATCATCGACCACGTAGATGTAGTAGATCGTCTCGAGTTTTTCGGCTTGCCGCCCGAGCTGTTCAAGGGCCTGGCGGACGGTCAGGTTTTCGTCCAAGCAGGCCGCCTCGGTGGTCATGATGGAACCAGCCGTTCCCTCAGGAAAGGTCTGCAGTCGGCGGATATCGCGACGGTCGGTGGTCGGAACGAGCGCCAGGACTTGCTCGACCCGCTGCTCGGGCAGCTGTTGCAATAGGTCGACTGCATCATCGGCCGGGATGACTGCGACAAGTGCTCCCACTTGCTGCTCATCCTCCGACGCTAGCATTTCCAGTTGGCGATCTTCGGGGAAGAAACTGAAAATCTCACTCCGCAAATGCGGCTCGGCATGTTGCAAAACCTGCCAAGACTCTTCGCGCCCAAGCCCCTCCATAAACTCTGCTGTTCGCGATGGGTGCAGAGCGGTACAGAACTCAATCAGCCCAGCTTCATCTTGCTCTGCAAGCATCTCCCGCAGCTCAGGTAGAAAGAGAGTATTAATCATCGCAAAGACTCGCAGGAAGCGTCAGGATCGCCTGCGGGGCCAGGCTGCTTACGGGTTTGCCATTATCATCTGGAAACGGATTCTCGGAAGATGTCGCTGGCCAGCATTCTGCAACGACACCAAATCTGGTGCGTCAAATTCATAGTTCCTCTGCTAGCATCGCAGACCGCGTAAAGAAATCCCCAACTCCTTGGGCCCCCAGCCCACCTCAAAACGTGTCCTTGAGGCAAACCATCGCCCCTTGAGCACCTGATTAGCTGGCAACCAGCCGAAAGAGGTGGTTGCTACCAGGAGACAGGTCGTTATTTGTGTTTAGGCAGGCGGTGGCCGGTAAAGTTTGCCTATTCAACCAACACGGAGTTGGACTGGCGCCGCCAAACTCGTTTAAGGGAGTGTAGAGAGTGCGTTTTTCGAAGAGCCTTGCGCTTGGAATTTTCGCCGTTGTCGCCAGCACACAGTGTGCTGCGAAAGCTCAAACAGTTTGCACACAGTGTTTGCGACTGCACACGAGCGCAAAACCAACTGCTACGTATCAGTCGACCACCACAATTGTCGCTAATACCAGCAAGACGTCCACGATTTCGTATCCTGCTGCAACGAGCCGAGTAGTAACGAATCCTGTAGTAACGAATCGTGTAACAACGACGAACTCCTACCAGGCACAGGCTCAGTACGAGGCTCAGCAAATGGCATCACGCCGCTACAAGGGCCACGTCCGTGGGACAATCCCCGGAGTCAACTTCTGCGGTGTTGGCTGGAGCTCATCTAGCCCGAACGCCCCCACTTGCCGTCCAAGTCGATCCATGACCCTGGTTGCCGACGCAACCGTCCGAGGATCGGATGGCTGGTACCGAGTCCGATACTGGCGTTAGGCAATATCGCCCAATTGCCTAATTGACTTTGTTGCCTGATTGACATTTGGCAGGGTGAATTTTCCCGCTTACCCTGGCAGACCATTTGTCTGAACGCAGCTATCTGCAACGCATCTCGATGATCTTCCCGTTGCGTAATCAGGCTCAGCTCCTCCCCTAGTCGTGGCCCGACACGACCAGAGGAGGCAGCGTCTTTGGCCCAGGCTGCGATCCCCACGAAAGCCAACGCAGCTCTGGCAGGCTTGGGATTCATGACAGGTAGCGTTAGAATGCCGGTGGTTTTCGTGTGTTCTTTCCATTGCAAAGAAGTCCTAGGTATGCCGCGTCTAGTCACCGTTTGGTTTCTTGGCATTCTGCTGCTGGATCCTGTGTCGGAACTTGCGTCGGTCCTGTCTCGCAGCTTGAGTGCCTGGTCCGCTTCGCCCACGCATGTCTCAGGGCAAACAGCATGTGGCGTTCCGGCGTTCAGCTTTTCAACGATCTGTATCGCTGCATCGGGGCAACAGGCAGATTCACCCGCTGAAGTCGTGGTGCGCAAGCTTCCCTCGCCTGCGACCAAGGAAGCATTACTCAAGTTTCTAGAGACCACCAAGGAGCAGCCGCCCAAATCGCCTGAGGATTACGTGGCTATGCAGCAGGCAATCCGAGCCGCAGCGAAACAGCTCCTTCCAATGTTGGATAAAAACAAAGAGCCGGAGCTGTTCCAAAGCGTTGAGTTTGACGCGATTGCGTCGACCGTTGCTCTGATGGCGACCTACACCAAGAAAGAAGACCAGCAACAGGTTCTCACACGAGTTGTCGAGTTTCTCAAATCACGCGAAGAACTTTCGTTGCCCGACCTCAACACCGGAATGCACGCCGCCATGCTCCTGGAGCTTCAGCCGGATAAAGAACCTGCAAAAAAACTCTATCGCCTTTTGACAGAACTGACCAAGGACGATCAGCGCCCGGAGATACTGGGGCTGCGTATCACGATCGAAGGCTCGCTGCGCCGACTTGAACTACTTGGGAAGAAACTCCCACTGGCGGCAACAAGCATGGCAGGAAAGAAGATCACGATCGATCAGTTTGCAGGGAAGTATTTGATCGTAGTTTTCTTCGTAACCAACTCTCGCAGTTGTGAAGCTGCATTTCCAGCGCTGGCCCGCTACGACGAGAAATACGGTGATGCGCTGGATGTCGTGGCCATTGCGGTTGAAAACGACCCCGCGAAACTGAAGAACTACATCGCTAAACTCAAAATCCAGTGGCCAGTAATCCACGACAACTCAGCAGACTATCTCAAGCGGCTACACTATCAGTACGGAGTGACTGCGTATCCGTGCTGTCTTCTGATTAACAAGATTGGAGAAGTCGTGTCGCTCGAGGCGCATAGTGCAGAGCTCGAACGCTTGATGGAAATGTTGTTCGAAGCACCCAAAGCTGCACCCGCCCCACCATCTGCAGCCGAAGGCGAAGAGGATGGCGACGCCAGCACGCCCTCTTCCCCAGCGGCGTCAATCCCTTAGAGGACGCCTGAGCTCTTTGCCCGCACCAAAAAAGTAAACACCGCTTTGACTTTTCGCGAGTCACCATCGGAGGCTCAACATGACTCATAACAACGCAAAACGACTCTCCGCTGTGTTGATGCTTGGAGTTATTCTGGCCGCCGGTTGCAATAAGGTGCAACCAGAAAAGTCAAATCTAGCTTCGAACGATACCAGCAATTCAAATCCGCCGGGGCAGCTAAACCCACCGCCGACCGATGGAGCACGTGAACGGTCCGCCTCAGACAGCCCCGTGATTCCGATCGACAACGCGGATCTCACAAATGGTCTCGAGAAAATCCGTGCTCCGGATCCCAACGATACTCCAGAGACACCTGACGGATCGTCTCGTGGACAGGTTGTCCTTCCACCGCCCGACAACCGTGTTGCAGAAATGCTTGCCGACGCGGCTCCTGATTTAGCAAGCACGAAATTCGCGAGATTACTGCCGACCAGCGCGACTACGGCAGACAAATTGATCGCCTACGTCGACCAAGTCGACGATGCACTCCGCGAACTTGTCACCTACGGAAGTAAGGAACTCATCGATCAAGAAACTTTCAATGAAGGCGGACTACGGTTGGGTGGGTTTAAGCTGGCGGCGGCCGAACGTCTGATCGCTGCTCCAAACGCAACCGAAGCAGAGATTAAGCGTGGCAAGGTCACGAAGCTTGTCGCGCTATCGCACTTGAGCGGGTTGCAAGATGTAAAGTCAGCCCAGCGGCTGAACGAGTTTGCGCGTGAGTTGTCGCAGTCGGAAGATCCTGATCTGGAGCACGAAGGCCGCGTGGTGCTTCTCGGCTTCGAAGTTCAATCGCTTCGGAATGGAATCACCACAGAGCCAGCAAGACTGGTAAATGCCTGTCAACAACTACTGAAGTCCCCCGAGCATCGCCGCTTCCCTGAATTGGTCGCCGTTCAAAACGCCGCGAGCGTTATGCACGAAATGGGCTTCGAAAAAGCGATGTTCGATGTCCTGAATCTAATGGCCAGTACGTACCAAGCTGTGCCGGAAAAGCAACTTAGGGATAGGGCCTGGGGATTTTCGATCGGAAGCCGACCAGTCGCTCAACAGTTCTTTGCACAATTGACGGCGCTGGACCAGGGGAACGCGCAACCCGGCGGCGTTGCCGAATCCGCCAAAACTCTACTTGCACAGCACCCCTATGATTCGACCGCCGAACAAGTTGCGAGCACGATCGGCAATTTGGAGGCAGCGGGTTACGAGGAAACGGCCGAAGAATTGGTCCCGTTAATTCTCGATTATGCCACCGGCCCCAATGTGGATCCCTCCCAACAGAAACTACTAGGCGATCTTGTCGAAACGTTTCGCTTTCGCCAGCGGCTGATCGACCAGCCGTTTGAACTGAGCAATTGGAATACGATTGACGGTCGCAAATTCGAAAGTCAGAGCAGCGAAGGAAACTGGGTACTGCTCGAGTTTTGGGATAGCCTCAATATCGCGTCACGTCGCGAACTAAAGTCACTGAACGACTCTGAAAGCCAACTGAGTGCAGCAGGCATCCAGGTGATTGGGGTTTGCATGGACCAGGATCTCCAGCAAGCCCAACAATTCTTGGAAAGCTTAAACAACACCTGGATTCACCTACTGCCCAACTCTGTTGATTCTCCTAACAGTCCGTCACTCACAAAGCGTTTTGGAACCGGCCAACTTCCCTACTCGGTGCTGATAGATCCTCAGTCACGAATCCGCAAACTGTATGTAAGAGCCGGCGAACTAGTAGATACGGTCGATTCTCTTTCTACGCCATAGCGTACCTGCAGACACTCCACGCAGTTGACTCGCGGCGTTTGCATATTTATTAGGTCGCGAAACAAGCCCCTCCTACACGCCCCCATGAAGAAAGGACTCGACATGAAACTTGCTAGCCTTCACTGGATTGCCTACACCGCACTCGCGTTAAACGTAGCTCTTGTGTTGACAACAGGGCTCTCCGCCCACTTCGCTCAAAGTAAGGCCTATGACGCCTCACCGACCAGCACTTCCAGTGCGACCGGCGAGTTAGAAGAATCGGCAACCGGTCAAGAAAATGGCGAACAGAGTTTGCCGACGGAGTTACCGTTACCTACTCCAACTCGCGTCGCCGAAACGCCGAGCGACAAGGAAGCGGGAGTCGCAACACCACTCGAATCAGAACTGCCGGGTGTTCCCAGTCTGGAAGTTCCCAGTCTAGAGCTTCCGAGTACGGAGCTTCCGAGTGTTCCCAGCCCCGAAGTGCCCAGCCTCGAACAGGTTCCGCCCGAGGTGGAGAACGATCCGGTCTACCAGGAAATCAAAAAGATGTTCAGCGAAAAAGGCGGCATGCTTGAAACACCGCCGATGCTCGAAACTCTCATTCCTGCAGTGCCTCAAACGGGCAGTGCAAACGGAAATTCCACGCCGGTCCCCAGTCGCGAGTACTTTACCCGCCTGGAGAGCCGAATGGCCGCCGCAATTACGCTGTGTGAATCGGCCCGAGATGTTGCGATTCAAGCCGCCGATGCAGCCGAGCAAGGCAATGCATCGCAGGCCGCGGAGTTTCTGAAAATGGCAACGCAGCTTCGCGAGATGGCTGCCAACATTATTAGCCAGCCACTCTAGCGGGCCAACTCTAACGGGCCACTCATCGACGCCACTGAGGACGCTTCGCTGCGTACAGCGATCCTCAACTATTTGATCGGAAGATCAAAGTCGCCTTGCATATCACGCCAAACGCAATGGACATGATTGGCGGGATTCCCAGCAGCATCCGCCTGTACATTAATGAACTCAATCACAAACGTAGGACCTTGAACAACGTAGTAGTGCCCACGTCCGGGCCGCTTCGCACCCGACCAAGCAAACTTGATTTTTTCCATCCCCGCCTCTTCGATCAACTTCCAACGCCCCTTGTTGACGAGCGGCTTCATCTTGGCGGTGTACGCTTTCATTAGCTTGGTCAGCGTTTCTTGCTGTTCTTCATCCAGATCGGCGAACGAAATTCCACGCGGTGCATCGGTAGGCGGCTGAGCAACTCCAGCAGCACGAATTTCGTCGGGAGTGTCCCCAGGAAGCATCGCTTCTTCAAGTTGGTCTTCCGAAAGACTCCTGACCAATTTAAAGCCGAGCTGCTCTTCGGCTTTTAGCACCTGCAAGCCCTTGGGGAACCCTTCGCCATAGTCTTCGGCAAGTGTGGCTGGATTGGTTGCGAAAAACTGAGGCGTCGAATCGAGCACTTTGTTGCCTCGGAAGACAAAGTTCAATGACAAGTGGTGTCCTTCGATACTTAGCCCCCACTTCTGCTTCAGTCCTGGTTTGCCAAAAACAGTGAAATAGTATTTCTCTGGGTTGCGTTCGTTTCGTCCCTGGTCTCCCTCTAGTTTCTTAAGCACCGACTCGAGGCTCATGATTTGTTTGGATTTTTCGAATCCAATCTTGCTGACCGCCGACCGCAGCACCCGCATCGCGGCCTCCTTTTGCGTAGCGTTCATTTCCTTCATCGGAACGCCTTTGCGGGTGTCCTTAGGAATGAAGTGCCATCCAACTCTTTGTTCGCTGCCAAATTCAAGCTTGGCCTTGGCTTGCTGCGTCTCGTCCAGTGTTTCGAGCAGGGCTTTCACGGCGGCAACGGGCTGCAGCCCGGCACGCTTTTTCTTCGCACTCGTTTGCGACTCTGCCGTAGCAGTTGCGGTCGCCTGCCCTCGAGCGACGCTTGAAAGTTGTGGGGATGCTCCAACTGCGGCGCACAACGGTAGGGCTATGATCCACTTACGCACGATGATTCTCCAAAGATATCCAAGAGGTGAAGGTGGGAGACCAAAGCAGTTCTGAGAAGCTCTGGCGGGGGTGCCTAGGATAACACACCGGGCGCTGCGAAACTCTTGATGTCGTTTCAACCAAGCCAGAAAATTGGGCCAAAGAGTGCCTGCCGTCTGCCAGAAGAGGTTTCTTGCACAGCTGAAACCGACAGCGAAGGCCAGCCCCGTCCCCACAAACGAAAAAAACCCTTGCAGTCTGGGTAGCCTGCAAGGGTAGTTGTTCCCTGGCACCGAGGTGATACGGCAAGCCGAATCACCCCGGTGCGCAGATCTAAACTCTGCCGCGAAGCGCTGACAATTCCAGTTGACCCAGAAACCAGAACCAGCAGCTTTAATGCTCCGACCCAGGAGGGAGGCCAGCTATGTTTTCCCGCAAAACCATAGCCAACGACAGAGCTTCCACTGACTTCCTGTCATTATCCTCCAGACCAGCCCAACCTTCCTTGGCTGAGCTTTTGCAATGTCCTGCGTCTGGTCGCAAAGAATCGCAGTTTTGTCCGGACAATTCGTGGAATACCCTATTCCTGAGTTTCACGTCAATGCGAAAATGAAGCTGGTGGTTCCTGCGAAGGAAAAACGGCCAATTTTGCAACCGCTGCACGCTCGTTCTTGCTCGATATCACACGGCTGGCCACCGCTTCGTCTGTTGCGGGAGCTTCCTCCCGTGTCGTCCAGACTTTGACGCCACACCCCGAAAGCAAGACACACCCTTCTTCGGTGTTATTGATTGCCCAGGCAATTGCGGCTTCTCGATCCGGTATGACATGGACGCGTCCTGGTTGCGAGCAACCGCCCAGAACGTCCATGGCCATGGCCCGAGCAGCCTCCGGCGATAGCTCCGACGAACACAGTACTACCCGGCCAGCGCTCTTCTCAAGCACTTCGCCTAAGCGTGCCTGCATGTCGGGCTGAACGCGAGAATCCAGCTCAGCCACGACGGTTGGAGTTCCGAGTTGATGTGCTCTCAGTGCGTGAAGTGCGACTGCCAGCCGGTCGGGCGTGTAGCCCGCGTCGACGTAAACAGGTACCTCAATTGCGGATTGAATCTTCTGCATCCTTCCCGGGATTGCGTCGAGCGTCTGCAAGCCCGCAATGGCTTTGGCAATCGGGAATTCGAATACATAGGCTGTTGCCAATGCTGCCAAACTCGCTCGAGCAACGTGGTCGCCAGGAGTGTTGATGGTGATTGGCATCAATTTGTTACCGACGATAGCTAGCAATTGCTGCTGGCCTCCGTAGCGCCCCAGTCGCTTGGCTCGCACGTGGTCGGAAGCATCGATCCCATAACCGATCGCTTCGGGATAGTTCTCTTGCGCCCATTGGCTGGTAAGAGCATCGTCGGCGTTGTAGATCAGCATTCCATCGGGGCCGACTCGCTGGAGTAGTGATGACAGTAGGAATCGCATCTGACGTCCGCTGGCAGCTCCCTTTGCCTGTCCGTTCCGCAGGCCGGTAACGACGATCAAGTCGAATTCGACGCCAGCATCGACTTGATTTCGCAGCATGCTGGGAGTCAGCTCCACGACTGCGGCCGGTGCCCCCGCTTGATCAGCCTTGGACAGCCAGTGCGCTAGCTTCCGCGCCGCAGGAGGTCTGGTTGCAGTACGGTCGCAGGCGGTCGAATCGCTTGAACCGAGCGAAGTGTAGTAAGCAACCGCACCACCAAGTCGCTTGAGCATGGCGGAAATGTACAGTGCCGTTGTCGTTTTGCCGTGAGTACCAACAACGCCGATCGTCAGCATGCGGCTTGACGGCGATCCGGCCAATTGCTGGCACACCTGACCGTAAACCTGGGCATTGTCGGGAACCAGGCACTGCGGCACACTCACGGGCATGATCCGTTCGGCAACCACTGCCACCGCGCCACGGTCCACCGCAGTCTGCACGTGGTCATGTTGATCGATGGCTCCCAAAGAGTTTGGAATGAAAACATCGCCCGGACGCACTCGGTCGGCCTGATCAACACATCGGGTGACCGCAATATCTTCTGCCCCAACGAAAACCGCTTCGCTGATTAGCGTGCGCAAGCTAACGCTAGCAGCTTCAGGAAATTCACATCCGCTAGAATTTGGATCCGGGTTCGCTGCAGACATCGTCGGCCTCCTTGCCTCGAGTGCGATTGATTTCACTAACGCCACTTTGCAGCCGCTTTTGCGTCACTTTAGGGTGAGCAAAGCGTCTGACGTCGGTGCTGAATCCTTCCAGCCAGTGACGCGTGTTTCCTTGGCTGTCCAACGGCCAAGTCTCTACAGCGTGTTCCGTTTCCTACTATTTGGTCAAGACGAATCCTCCAGCATGCGTACAATTTCGCGCAAGATCCTTTGACAGGTTGCTAGCAACCTGGATTGACAACCTACCCCCTCAAGAGTCCCTCCCTGTTAACTTTGTTCGACCGAACCACTATGGCCGCCAAAGACTTAGATATCGATCAGCTTGCCACCTACTTGCACACCACGCCCCAAAAGGTTCAACGGCTCATCGATCGTGGCAAGCTGCCAGCCCGCAAGGTTGGTGGACAATGGAAAGTCGCCGAGGCAGTGGTCCACACTTGGCTGGAGGATCAACTGGGTGTGAGCGAGTCGGAAGACCTCGATCAGATGCAACGAATCGTCAACAAATGGAGCGACGACAAACGGGAAGACATCTCGCTAGGAAGACTCTTGCCAATTGAAGCGATAGATATCCCGCTTTCGGCAAGGACGCGGTCCAGTGTTATACGACGCATCACTTCACTGGCTGAGTCAACAGGGCTGCTGTGGGACGCTTCCAAAATGACCGAAGCGATTATGGCACGCGAGGAACTACACCCAACTGCACTTGACGAAGGCGTCGCCCTGCTGCACCCTCGGCGACCGCAGGCATCGATCCTGGCAGAACCGTTGATTGCCTTGGGAATCACCGTACAACCACTTCCGTTCGGCAATCAAAGTGGACATCTAACCGATGTGTTTTTCCTCATTTGTTCAACTGACGATCGTGTCCATCTGCAAGTTTTGACGAAGCTTTCAAAGTTGTTGACACTGCCGGACTTCCTGACCGAACTCCGCGAATCAGTGAATGCGAAAGAAGCTCATGCCACGATTGGGCGTTTCGAATCGATGCTGGATGACGCACCGTGAACTACCGACGCATTGCCTGGATAGGCAGCACGACCGACGCAGGACTCAACTGGCTCAAGACCCAGCTCACGCTGTTAGATACCCTTCAACTTGATACCTACGAAGTCGAAAGCACTTCCGCTCTGGTAGATTCTGTACGCGGCGCTGCCGAATTGTCGCCTCAACGGATCGTCATCGTCGCAAACGAACGCTTGGACTTGACCACGACTCTATCCAGCAGGTGCCGCGAGGCGGCTGGCGAAGTACCCGTTGGGTGGGCGACCAGCAATCATTTCGACGGCTCACGCCGCACGGGAATTGGCGCACTGGGCGAGTTTTCCCAGCCGTGGTATCGATGGTG
>DNPC01000865.1:0-11208 GCA_003501565.1 Planctomycetaceae bacterium
CGATACGGGGCCCAGCCAATACCGGCGAGGACTCTACACGCACTGGCAACGGACTTTTCTGCACCCAATGCTAAAGGCCTTCGACGCCCCCAGCCGCGAAGAATGTACGGCAGCGCGGGCCAGGAGCAACACACCGTTGCAATCGCTTGTGCTCCTCAACGATCCGACGTTCGTCGAGGCCGCGTTGGCGCTCGCCGAGCGTGCACAGGAGGAAGTCTCCCGCGCTGGTGATACCAGCAACCAGGCCTCTGGAGAGCAACGCTTGGAAGAACGTCTGGAGCAGTGCATGCGACGGATGTATCGCCTGGTAGCGAGTGGCGAACCAACGACGGACGTGCAAGAGGTGCTTCGTAAGTTGTATACCCAGACGCTTGCATACTACCAACAGCATCCCGATGACGCCCAACAGTTCTTGGCATCCGCACGACCGCTGGCCGATGTAGCAGAAAAAGGTGCGGCCAAGGACAAAGATGCCAAACATGCCGATGCCGAGCTTACCCAGGCAGAGCTTGCCGCCCTAACAGCTGTTGCTCGAGCACTTTTGAACATGCAAGAGACGATTATGCGTTACTAGCTGTAGACGGCTGGCCCCCACTTACACCTCGAGTCATTTTGCACCAAGAAATCAACCGATCATGCAGAATCCGCAAACGCACACAGCGATCGCGCGTCGCACATTCCTAAGACGCTCTGGACTCGGTTCCGCTGCGCTCGCATCGATGCTAGCCAGCGACCTGTCGCTTGGAGGCGAGCAAAGGCGAGATGGGGAATCAGGGCTGCATGTTCCCGCTCGCATCAAACGTGTGATCCACCTATGTATGGCCGGTGGCCCGAGCCATATCGAGACGCTTGATCACAAACCTGAGCTGGCTGCGTTGGACGGAAAACCGATGCCAGAGTCTGTCACGGCGGGGCAACCAATCGCTCAGCTCCAGGGAAAAGAACTCAAGGTGATGGGACCGCAGCATCCGTTTTCTCCCCGTGGCCAGAGCGGGCTACTGCTGAGCAACGTCCTTGAGAAAATTGGCGATCACGCCGACGATCTTTGCGTAATTAAATCGATGCACACAGAGCAGATCAATCACGATCCGGCACACACATTCTTCAATACGGGCACTGCGATCAGTGGTCGTCCCTCAATGGGAAGCTGGGTTCTGTACGGTTTGGGTGCAGAGACCGAGGACCTGCCTGGTTTTATCGTCTTGACCAGCGAAGGTGGTGGACAAAGTCAGCCGATCAGTTCACGACAATGGCATTCTGGGTTTCTGCCAAGTCGATTCCAAGGCGTTCAGATGCATGCCTCCGGCAGCCCAGTCCATTATGTCGAGAATCCAAAGGGGGTAACGCGGAATCAGCAACGGCAGTTGATAGATACCGTTAGCCGGTTAAACGAGCTGCACAATGCACATCGTCACGATCCGGAAGTACTAACGCGTTTGGCTGGCTACGAGATGGCGTTCCGCATGCAAGCCTCGGTACCTGAGCTGACCGACATGAGCCACGAAACGCAACGCATCATCGATATGTATGGCTGCGTGCCTGGTGACGGGAGTTTCGCGAGTAACTGTTTGTTGGCGCGACGTTTGGCCGAACGCGGTGTGCGATTTATCCAGCTATACCACCGCGGTTGGGATCACCACGGAGGTGTGAAAAAGGGCGTGGCCAACACCGCGAAACTCGTTGACCAAGGAACTGCTGCGTTACTTCAGGACCTGAAAGACCGCGATATGCTCAAAGATACCCTGGTGATATGGGGTGGCGAGTTTGGTCGGACACCGATGGCGCAAGGTACCGGACGTGATCATCACATCAAGGGATTTTCGATGTGGATTGCTGGAGGCGGAGTTCGTGGGGGCACCAGTTACGGCGCGACGGACGAGCTTGCCTACAATGCGGTCGAAAACAAAGTTCACGTACGCGACTTCCACGCCACGCTGTTGCACATGTTGGGCGTTGACCACCACCGCCTGACTTACAAGTTCCAAGGCTTAGACTTTAAGCTCACCGGAGTCGAGCCGGCACACGTCGTTCATGACATACTAAGCTAGGCGAGCGCACTGACAGCGCGATTCACCTGATGGCAATTTGCCTGGTGGACGCGTCAGCTACAAAGGCTCGCCGATCGGCAAGCCCGTTTGAGCTAGAACTTTGTCGGCGAGGTTATTCGCTTGACGGTTTCTCGCATTAACTTGGTCGGCGGCTCGTGCCCGGTGAAGAGCTTGTACTGATATGCTGCCTGACGAACGAACATATCCAGCCCATTGATGACCAAGCAACCAGCGGCCCGAGCATCTTTTACCAGCAGGGTTTGCTCTGGGTTATAGACCGTATCGAAAACAATCGTGAGCTCATCCAATCGGGCTTTATCGTACGGAGTGCTATCAACATCTGGATGCATTCCCAGTGGAGAACAATTCACCAGAATTCCAGGACGTGAATCATACCGATGCTCCCAAGATACAGCGCGTCCGCCTACATCTTTGGCCAAGCTCCGAGCTCGAGCTTCCGTACGGCTAGCAATCGTAACCAGAGCACCACGTTGCCGAAGCCCGTATGCTATTGCTCGTGCAACGCCACCCGCACCTAGCAATACCGCGCTCCGCCCCTTGAACAACTCGTCGTCTTCGAGCTGTTTGCCGGGGTCCATCAACTTTTGTTGTGTCCGTAGGGCCTCCGTCAGACAGTCCATCGCGGCCCGGTAGTCCGTGTTGTAGCCAGTGGCCTCTTCGCCCTCGATCGCCACCGTGTTCAGTGCCCCAATTCCGCTAGCAGCACTCTCGGCTTGAGACATCAGGTCGAGCATAGCTTCCTTGTGCGGAATTGTGACACTCAACCCGCCCACTTCTTCTTGCTTACACCATTGCAAGAAGAGTGAGAGATCTTGCTCCGGAATTCGAAACGGCAAGTAGCGATAGTTGAGTCCTGCGGCTTGGAAAGCAGCGTTGTGAATGTGCGGACTTAGTGAGTGAGCCACAGGATCGGCAACCACGCCGTACAGCTTCGTTTCATCGTTGATTTCGGCTGGCCTGTACATGTCTCGCATTACGTCGACTGAGACTTGCCCGGGAGCTATCTTCCGGTCGTTACTCATCGTTGTGTACGTAAAAGGTGCACCATGATGTAGAGCCATAACACGCGTGATAAGCCCAATATCTCCCATGCAAATCCCGATCGTAGGGATCGAGGCACTCTTTGCTAGACGCATCATTCGAATGCAGTCTGCAAACGAATTGGCCATGGTCGCAAGCTTAACAACGTCAGCATCTAGATTGGCTAGCCGGGCATGGATTTCTTCGAGGTCGTCCGGTGTTTGCTCAAAATTGTGAAGGCTTACGATGCGTTTAGTTGCACCATAACGTGGAATCTGCTCAGCGATATCTTCTTCTAAGTCGACAAAATCAACTCCGGAAGCAATTGCACTTCGCAGGATCATCAATCGTTCGTCTTCAGATTTATCCCAGCGCCCGCCGTCCTCGCGTCTGCGACATGTAATCACCACCGGTGCATGCTTCTTTTTGAGCAATCGACCAAGATCGATGTGACGACCGATGTAGTCCAGTCGCATTTCGACCAGATCTATCCCCTGTTCACCGAGATGTTGGTACTCGGCAATCATTGCCTTATGGCGACTTCGTCCAATGGTAACGCACAGCATGGAAGGTGTTTGATGGGTGAAATGGAAGAGGAGATGTATAGAATCAATAGTGAGTCAGAGAATACCGAGTCAAGCAGGCGGGGCAGTTCCAGTCCACCCAAGAAAACGCCTAAGTAGCTCGACGCCGGGTTCCGTTAGGAAGCTCTCGGGGTGAAACTGCCAGCCCTCAAGCATCAAGGCTTCACTCCGTACCGCCATGATCACCCGCTGGCCATCGGGATCGTCAACCCACGCCGATGCGGTAAGATGTTCAGGCAAACTCGACGGTTCGATCACCAGAGAATGGTAACGCGTCGCGACAAACGGGTTGGGCAAGCCGCGAAAAAAGCCTTTGTCATCATGCCGAATTTGGTCAGTCTTGCCATGCATCAACTCACCAGCTCGCACAATATTTCCACCGAGGGACTGCCCGATAGACTGGTGCCCGAGGCAAACACCCAGAATTGGAATCTGCCCAGCAAATCTGTCAACGATCGGAACACTGATCCCGGCGTCAAGCGGCGAGCAAGGACCAGGCGAAATCAAGATCCGCTGAGGAGCAAGTTCTGCAATTTCATTCAACGTGATCTTGTCGTTACGCACAACACGCAGGTCAACATTGGGATCGATCTCTCCCAACCTTTGGACCAGGTTGTAGGTAAACGAATCATAATTATCGAGGACTAAGATCATCGTCAAAGACTAAGAGTAAGGGTTCTTATGAGCTCAATCGAGTGTCACTTGCCAACCGCAAATGACCAGGCGACCAGCCTCGCATGCCGGTTGCCATCAACTTCGACGGCCTTCGTCCTAGCCTGAAAAACGTCGGCCTCGCAGGTGACGTCGATATTGTACGCTCAATCGGCTTCTGCGGGAATTCGAGCCATGTTCCTGCCAGATGCGGCACAATAAACCCGTCCCAATAGCCCCGCAGATCCAGCGTTTCTCCGGCCGCACCCTTCCTTTCGTAGCACCCACCAGAATGTCCATCCCGCGAATAGAATGTTCCATCCCCTCGCCCCAGATGCACCGCATCAACGTGAAGAATTATGGCGAACATCCACTGCGTCCGGTTCGCGCACGCTCTACGTTTCGAGGCCGCTCTCAACTACGCACTCGCAAGTCATGAATCCTGAGCGGCTCAGCGCAAGTATGCATTCTCACACTTACGAGCGTCACGTCGAGCTGCGGCGCGCCGTCACCGAAGACGCGCCGCAGCCCACGCCCCTTGCAGGCGATGTCATGGCAAAGCCTCAAACATCACTTCGAAGCGCTCGTGAAACTGTTAAAATGCCGCCAGTTTTGTGCCCTGCGGAAGAGGGCTCGCTGCTGGTTCAAGTTGCCAACGTGTGTAGCTAGGTCTCAAGCCGTCTGCGAACTCGCATTTCACTTTCCACGCTGAGAGACATCGAGTGAGTACTTTAGTCGTTTGCGTCGGTTCGCTAGCCATCCTCTATGTTGCTTACGTGACGTATGGAAAATGGCTAAGCGTCAAGCTTTTCGAGCTGTCAGATTCGGCACCGGTACCAAGCCGAGCGCTGCGAGATGATGCGGATTTCGTTCCCACCAAGAAGGGCGTGATCTTTGGCCACCACTTCACCAGCATCGCGGGTACCGGCCCCATCGTTGGGCCCGCCATTGCTGTATTTTGGGGCTGGTTACCGGCACTAGCCTGGGTGGTGCTCGGAGCGATTTTGATCGGTGGTGTCCATGATATGGCCGCTTTGATCATCTCAATGCGAAATCGCGGACAGACAATTGGCGATGTGGCCGGGCGGATGATATCACCGCGAGCCAAGTTGCTTTTCATGACCATTCTTGCTCTGGCTTTATGGATCGTTCTAGCGATTTTTGGGTTGGTGATTGCCAACATCTTCATGATGTACCCCGAAAGCGTATTGAGTGTTTGGGTGGCCATGCCAGTTGCGATTGCCGTCGGTTTGTGGAGTCACCGCCGTGGCAGCTCGCTAACACTTCCCTCCATCTTAAGCTTGCTAACCCTGTATGCTGCGACCGCAATTGGTGTTTACTTCTTACCGATTGACCTTGGCGTATGGTTCGGAATTCCGAAACCTGCGGCAGGAGTCTATCTAAACGTTGTTGTCGTATGGACCCTCCTACTCTTGGCCTACTGTTTTGCCGCTAGCGTTCTACCGGTATGGTTGTTGCTGCAGCCACGCGACTTGGTGAACAGCCATCAACTGTTCGTCGCACTGGGCCTATTGGTTGTCGGGCTCGGTGTTGCAAGCCTTACCGGATCGGCCGACTTGTTCGCGGCAACCGACCCGATCTCACGCGATGTACCAGCTGATGCGCCCCCGATACTTCCCTTTTTGTTCATTACCATTGCCTGCGGCGCGTGCAGCGGATTCCACTGTCTCGTGTCATCGGGCACAAGTAGCAAGCAAGTTGCCTGCGAAAGCGACGCGCAATTGGTGGGATACGGCTCGATGCTACTTGAGTCGGGTTTGGCAGTGGTGGTCATCATGGCCTGCACGGCCGGGGTAGGCATGGGGGCACTCACCAAGACCAATACGCCGACTAGCTACGCCTACTCAACCAACGATGATGGGGCTGTCTTGACCGGCAAGGAAGCTTGGCAGCAATATTACGCATCTGGCGAACAAGGTTGGGCGAGTCATTCACTGGGCAAGAAGCTCGCCGCCTTCATTGAGGGAGGCGCGAACTTCTTAACCGCAATTGGCTTGCCGCTCAAGCTCGGGGTTGGCATGGTGGCCGTACTAGTGGCGAGCTTCGCGGCAACGACACTCGACACTGCAACGCGATTACAGCGCTACGTTCTGCAGGAACTCGGAACGAGCATCGGCGTTCCAACGGGCAATAAATACGCAGCCACCGGCGCGGCGGTAGGAGTTGGCGGGCTAATTGCCGTACTTGCCGGTGCAGTTCCAGGAAAAGGCGGCCTGATGCTCTGGCCGCTGTTTGGAGCAACCAACCAATTGCTCGCTGGACTCGCATTGATGGTCGCCACGTTCTACCTTTGGCGGCGCAGCAAAGCAATTGCAGTACTGGCGATCCCAACCGTAATGATGATGTTGGTTCCTGGTTGGGCAATGACTTACGACCTCGTTACCAAATGGTGGCCTCAGCAAAATTGGTTGCTGTGTGGTTTCGGCGTGTGCATCCTACTCTTACAAGTATGGATTTTCATTGAAGCGGCTATCGTTTGGAAGAAGGCGCAAGGCGTCCTCGAACCACAGCTTGAACCGCTCACTCTTGCGGAAAACTCTTGAGCAGATGGCGGTGCGGCCCGTTTTCACCGGAGTCTATTCGGGCATCACTGCGTCGAGGATTGCGTGAAGCTTCAAATGCAATTCGTATTCGATGCTCTCTCGGATTTGCAGATATAGCGGGGAGTCAGTCTCATCCAAGAGCTGTGCCGCGATGGTTCGTACACCCACACCGAGCTGTGGTAGCGGACCGACCAGCAAGCTTCCGAGTCCAGCTTGAAGAGCAATCGCATCGGCCTTTGCCAACTCAAGAAAGCTGGCTGATGCACCGGCGTCCTCTGCAAGATCACTAAGCTGGATGTAGCACAACATGCGCCTAGCGTAGTTGAGGTACAGGTTCGTGTGGTGGCGATGTGTTCTCTGATTGGCTGGGATAGCTCCCAAGCGATCGATCGCAGTTGTACGAAGTTCAATGACTTGAGAGCACATTTCAACGCTAGTGCGAGCTGATGCAGAGCGAAACAACAAATCAGCCAAATTGCTGAGCAGGATCCCAGATTGAAAGTTGATTGCAGCGGCATACTGAGGAGCGGTATCGGTCGCGTCGTTTGCGGCTGCGATTGCCCCTTGAACATTCTCGACCAAATCCGTCCAATCCGCTTCGTCGATCGGTGCTGTACTGCGCGCCGCCAGCATCATCTCATGTGCATCCAGTTGCAGCTGAAGCACCCACCATTCAGCACTCCTGATGGAGACGTCGTTTAGATGCTCTTTCGTTCTTAAGGCTGCGGCGGCTGCTTTTTCGGGAGCGTCGGGATTGTGCCCTTGGAATGCAAACGCCCGCAGATACCCACGTGCAAGGTCTAGCTGTAGGCCTGCAGCCAAGAGGTGGGCTTCATCTTGCGTTAATTCGTTAGATTCTTCTAGTAAATCGTATGCTCTTTCGAGGGCTGCAATGGTATCAGCCTGTACCTTGGAATAATCTCGCCCGTCGCGAAGGTCGGCTTGCAATTCCAGCAACGACTGTCCGGCTTTGCCAAGGCACATTGAAAACAGAATCTGGGAATCAACGGGCATCTGGGCGACGTCAAAATACTGCGTCGATCCCTGGCAAGTATCCAGCAATTCAACAGCCAACTCGCTGTGCCCTAATCGTGCATTGAAGAGACTGCGAGCCGCTACCGAGGCCGAATAGAGCATTTGCCACTCGTCGTTGGCAATGCCAAGGATGGATGCGCTGGGAAGCAAAGCTTCCGCGTCGCTCGCAGCCTGATTGAGTAGCGTCAAGTCTTCGCAGTAGTATCTCTCCGCCGAATCCAGCAACTGTACTGCGTAACGTAGATTGGTCTTTTCTTGTTCCGCTGTAGCCCGCTGCAAAACGAAACCGCCTGTCGCTACCCCAGCGGTTAGTACCCCCAGAAGTAGCAGAGGAAGTCGCCAATTGCTGCCGTGGCGGTTACGTCGAGTGCTCGTTCTTTGCAATTCCAGGTACCGACGACGGCGCGCAAGAATCTCGCCGCGGACTTGGTCACGCGTGGTGTCGTCGACCTCCGGTGCCGAGTCTTCGACCCCGAGCATCTTAAGTCGCACCTCATCTCTGCTTGTTTCGTCGCTCATTGCTAATCCGTGCTTACAACCGCGCCCAATTGCAATTCGTTGAAGCGTTTCAGTCCTGCTAAGATCCTAGGAAATCATCGATCGGTCTTCCGTCCAGGCCTTCGTCTACAGCCCACGAAAAGTACTTCATTAGATTTGCAACCGTTAACACCTCTGCTAGATCAGCCAAGTTTTTCGCTCGCCCTTCATTCTCAATCGCAGCGGATATCCCGGCCTCTATCCTTGAAAACTGCTCTCCCAAACCGATCTTGAGCTGTTCCTCGGACAGCTCATCAATCAACAGGTCAGGATAAGCATCGGCAAGCAACTCATACCCATGCCGCAAATCGCCGACGATCTGTCCGATTCCCATACTGCTCGCATGTGTACTTGTCGATCGCTTGCTGGACTCATTCGGGCGATAGCGACTGATCAAGCGTGCAAGTATTGCATGCCCCAACGCAAGGTCGTGGAGACTAGCGTGCCCTTGCTTCTCAACCCGGCTCTCGTATCGCAGCAGCCGCTGCACAACTCCCGAGAGTGTCTCTTTTTGTATGATGCTGAAAAGAACGTCTGATGATTTTTCACCCCGAGCCCGATTGGCACTGCTTGCACCAAAAACACCCGCCAGGATGGCGTTTATGTTGCGGTACACACCGTCCAGATAGAACTGTTTGGGCCTGGTTCGCTTGGGCATTGTCGCAATACAGACGAGGGGCTTCCGGGCCCGCCGCCACTGCTTAGCATAGCGGAACCACAATTTACGTCCAATTTCGGGCTGCGCAAGTGCGCACAGAAGTTCCCCTCTGCCCCGCCCGCTAGAGGGTCAATGAGTATTGCCCGAATTGAGGAGAATCGCCAGTGGGTCCGGAAAAATTTCGCGCGGCAGTCCTGTAATCACATTGCTGAACCGCGGCGCGGAACCAACGTATTCGCTAGCTGTATTGGTGAATCATCGAACGCGTGCGACAGAGACGGTTTGTTCGTCTAGGCGCAACGATAGATTCGATGCGCTGCTAAGTTCGCCAAGGATATCCTCGAATGAGGCGTTCTCAACGCGAATCTTGATCGACTGTGTCCTCTCCTTTTCCGGGATATCTCCGTCCCAGCTGACTTCATAGCCATTCATGGCCGACAGCTGGCGAACTACATCATCCAGCGGTCCGGCTATGTCTCCAGACACGCGGGATGGTGCCGCCGAACGAGCGTCGCGTGGGCCGCCAGGACGTGGCCGTCGCTGCGATGCAAAGCCGGAACTAGCCAGGAGATGTACAGAAAAATCTCCCGTAAGCTTCCAGCTATCACGGCCGCCGACCAGCAGAGCCCCTCGGGTTCCCTTCAGTTCTGTCAGCTGGGCGTTATTGAGCGTCCCTTTAGGAACCAAGGCAGTCCACTGAACTTCACTGCGAAGGGGAGCCGTTACAAGCTGCGCCGAACTTCGACTGGATGCTAGTACAAACTCACGCTCAAATCCTGCGGCTATAACACACAACAATGTAGCTATGCTGCTTTCCCGGTAAAACTCTCCCGCCCGCCACAAATCATAGGGCAGTACACTCCCATCGGCGCTGGCAGGCAACTTCAGCCGCAGTTGGCCCAGAATCTCGTCGGGCGTAGTAGCCTCCAACCACTTCAAGTCGGCAGACCGATTGGCCGCCGCGTGTCGTGCAGAGTGCAGTTCGTCGTAAAGTGAAGCCGATGCAGCAGCGACACGACTGGGTACCGTTGGCGGCCCTATGTAAACCACATTTTCAACGACAGACATCTCAGCATTGGCAAGACGAGCGATTGACTCCAGTACACTTCCCAAGGGTTTTCCGCCGCCACGTAAGTTGATCGTGATGTTCGGGTCTATCCTCCGATCCAACCAAATGTTACACCGGTAACCTTGCCCAATACTTGCCAACGCCTCTGCCAGCGGTGTGCCGGTCAACTGAAAACCTGCGGGCTGGCGGAGTGTCGCTCGAACTTGCGCGACAGCTGGCCTCATGTACAGGCGATGCTTGAGCTCGGGAGCGGGTTCGACAACGTAATCAGATCTTGCCGAACGATTCTGTGCCCGTGCTTGAGAGCCTGCCGTGAACGCACCTAGGCTGGCCAGCAAGCTCATCAGCAAAACCACAAAAGGCTTGCCGGGCCAATGGAGATTCCAGGAAACTAGAGCATTCAGACTTCGCGGCTTTGCTGGCATAAGTCTTCCAAAACTATCGAATCCAACTGTCCGCACGCCTCAAGCTCCAAGACAAAAAACGCGCGACCGCGGCTGCAACCACATCGAAGATCATTTGCAAAGGCGACTCACAGGCTCAACTTAAAGGTCGACTTACAGGCTCGACTGACTGGGCAACCACGAAGACGACTGGCCGAATCATTGCTTCCGATCGCTTTTACTTTCATGCAAGGAGCCATGGCAGCCCCCCGGTGGCCAGACGCAATGGCCGTTGGCTGGCAGCGCATCATCGGACGGTCCCGCGTATTTTCATGCTGGCAAACTGGGCAGTTGAGCCAATTCGTGCTAGTTGCAGCTCCCATCACTTGGGGCGTTTTGCGACCTTTGAAAGCGGCAAAAATTGCCCGCCAGCAAGTCCTGATTATACTATTCCCGGTAGTTGCACACGCCCCTTTTCGCTTATCGGGCTTGGATTCTTCCCAGCCGGGTGTAGCAGTCCGTTGCTATGCATGGATGATGCAACCGGTAGCGACCACCTAGATTTACTTTTCCGTTACTGCAGAGAGTTGCCGCTGTGAGCCACCGAGCCGTACGCCACTCAATCCTGCTGAATTTTT
>DNPC01000865.1:11254-11522 GCA_003501565.1 Planctomycetaceae bacterium
TCCTGCTGAATTTTTATCAGCAGTATTTGAGCGATGAAGACACCGCGCGGTTCTTGGCTTCAGTTGCGGGTCGCTACGCAACGGCCACGCTTCAGAGGCTGCTAACCTCCAGTGATGTTTGTTGTCGTCGGGCAGCCGCACTTGCCTTAGGTCTCTTGGCGGATTCGCGAACAATCGAGCATCTCGGCCCACTGCTATGCGATTCCGATCGCAAGCTACGCCTAGTTGCTGATGATGCGATTCGGGCGATCGCCGCACGCGACGGCTC
>DNPC01000111.1 GCA_003501565.1 Planctomycetaceae bacterium
GGGTTTTCGGATAGGTTCTTAATGACCGAATCGTGCTCTAGAAGCGGATGAAACTGGCCAACCTTCGATTTTGTCGTCTTCCCCACCATGACACACATCCACAAAAATCCCATCTCACGCCGGACCTCGCTAGCGCTCGCAACTGGCGGACTCTTGGCAGGAGCTGCTCGACAAAGAGCACAGGCCAAAGATCTACACCCGGTGCGCACGATCACAACCGGCCCAAAGCACCATTGGTTTGGGTACTATGACAAACTGGAGTTTGATCCGTCCAATCGCTTCGTTCTATCTGGTACCGTTGACTTTGAACACCGAACGCCGCGCGCGAGTGACTCCATCAGCGTTGGCATGGTCGATATCCTTGACGGAGACCGTTGGATCCAGCTTGGTCAGTCTTCCGCCTGGGGTTGGCAACAAGGCTGTATGCTCCAGTGGCGACCTGGCTCAAATCGCGAAGTCGTTTGGAATGATCGAGAGGGCGATGCGTATGTTTGCCGTGTCTACGACATTGAGACGCGCCGAATAGTCCGCACGCTCCCACGAGCGATCTACGCACTCAGTCCTGACGGAAAATATGCAATTACAGCAGACTTCGCCCGCATCCAACGCATGCGCCCTGGTTATGGCTACGTTGGACTACGTGGAAAACAATATTCCCAGCGCGCACCCGAAGCGTCCGGGGTGTGGCGCATGGATATGGAAACCGGACAATCGGAATTGATCTTTTCACTCGCCGACGCCGCGAAGATTCCGTACCAAGGAAATACGCTCGAGGACAAATGGAACTATTTCAACCATCTGCTCGTGAGTCCGGACAGCCGACGTTTCATAGTTTTGCATCGGTGGCGGGAAGACGATCGGGGCGAACCCAGCGGACGTTTCACCACGCGGATGTTCACCGCGAACATGGACGGCTCGGAAAAGTATGTGTTGGATCCATCGGGTTACACATCCCACTTCATCTGGCGTGACCCGCAGCATATTTGTGCATGGACGCGACCCGCGGGTAGACGCGACGCGTTCTATTTGTTCAAGGATCGCACTAGCGACATAGAAATTGTCGGCGAAGGAGTAATGACGCGAAACGGCCACAATACCTATCTGCCGGGCACCGACGGTGAGTGGATTTTGAACGACACGTATCCAGACAAGGTGAATCGCGAGCAAAAACCCTACCTGTATCACGTCCCTAGCAATCGCAAAATCGAGCTCGGCGGATTCCACTCGCCGCCGGCATACAAAGGCGAATGGAGGTGCGATACGCACCCACGCAGCAGCAATGACGCCCGAACTGTCGCTATCGATTCCCCGCACGACGGCACCGGTCGTCAAGTGCACCTGATTGATATCAGCGAGTTCATCGGCTGAGGAAGTGTAGGCCTACATGCAGATTGACTAGTAAGCTTTGGCAAAGACGGCCATTTTCTCGGCTGGTTTTCCGGTAAGGAAGCAAGTACCGGGAGTTTCGTTGTCGGCAAGCGGAATGCACCGGATCGTCACCTTCAATTCATCAAGAAGTGGCTGAACTTCTTCTTCACTGGCAAAGTGGCAGAGTGCAAATCCACCGTGGATCTCTGGTGAATCCGCATTCTTGGGGGTGAAGTAGGCGCGAAAATCGGCTTCGTTGGTGATCGTCTTGGTGTGCTCCTCCCGCATAGCCAGGGCACGCTGAAAAAGATTGTTCTGAATCCCGTCGAGCATCTCGACGATACCTGCGACCAACTCTTCACGCTGCATACTTTGCTGCTCGCCGGTATCGCGACGAGCGACGAACGCTGCACCTTTGGCGATATCCTTCGGCCCAACCTCGATTCGCAGTGGCACACCACGCTTGACGTGATACCACTTTTTTTCTCCGCCGCGCAGGTCACGGTCATCGATTTCGATCTCCAGCGCTCGGCCTCCGTACACCTGCTGCTCTAGCTCGGTTTTGAGTGCATTGCAGTACTCAAGCACTTGCTCCCGAGCTTCTTCATCGCGATAGATCGGAAGAATGACCGCATGTGCCGGAGCGATCTTTGGCGGAATGACCATGCCATCGTCATCGGCATGTGTCATGATCAGCGCACCGACCAAGCGCGTACTCACTCCCCACGAAGTCGTCCACGCATGTGCGACCTCACCATCTTTATCTTGAAAAGTGATCTCCTGAGCCTTGGAGAAGTTTTGGCCCAGGAAGTGACTGGTGCCAGCCTGCAGTGCTTTGCGATCTTGCATCATCGCTTCGATGGATACCGTAATGTCCGCACCAGGAAAGCGTTCACCGGCCGTCTTCTCACCTTTGATTACTGGTACCGCCATCCAGTTTTCAGCAAAGTCGGCGTAGACATCCAGCATCTTGTACGTTTCGTCGATCGCTTCGGCACGTGTGGCGTGGACAGTATGCCCTTCCTGCCAAAGGAACTCTGCGGTCCGCAAGAACAACCGCGTGCGCATCTCCCATCGAACCACGTTGGCCCACTGATTGATCAAAATCGGCAAGTCGCGGTAAGACTGTACCCATTTGGCGTACATCGCGCCGATAATCGTCTCGCTGGTAGGACGAACAATGAGCGGCTCTTCCAACTTGCCAGCGGGCTTGAGTCCGCCTTCCCCATCGGGTTCCAGGCGGTGATGCGTGACCACCGCACATTCTTTGGCAAATCCCTCAACATGCTCGGCCTCCTTCTCAAGGAAGCTCATCGGAATGAACAGCGGAAAGTAGGCGTTGCGATGCCCGGTATCTTTGAACATCTTGTCCAGCGATCGCTGCATATTTTCCCATAGTGAATAGCCCCACGGCTTGATCACCATACAACCGCGGACCGGCGAACTCTCGGCTAGATCCGCATTCTTGATGACTTGTTGATACCACTCGGGGTAATCTTCACCGCGAGTCGGAGAAATAGCTGTCTTAGGTTTTTTGTTCATGGCGAATCAGCGCGTCGAGTCTTCGGTGACAATACCGCGAATATCTTACGAGAAGAGCTCCTGCTACGTCAGCCCGCCTAGCCCTGTAGATCCAAGCTGTCCGTTGGCCAGAGGCAAAGCACTGGGCCAGATTAGGCAGCGACCGGGATGCGGTCAGAGTGTCTGTTTCAGGAGCAGCAACGACGCCCGGCGCGACATCGCTCGCGTATCTTCCTTTCGAAGTTAAGCGATAGCTTGACGGGTCTTTTTGCCGTTGAGAAGTGTGCCGATAAACGTGTATCGAACCAGCAATTGATAGCTAACCAGCAGGACTAACGAGACACCTAAGCTGACGGCCAGGAGTTTGAACCAAGCCGGGCCGGGTAGCGGCGCTGTGAACGCTTGCACAAAAATCACCAAAGGAAGATGAATCAGATACAACCAATAGGCAGAATCCGAGAGATAGCGAATTGTCTTGTTTTCGCTCGAGAAGAAACGCCGGAAGATTCCAATCAGACCGAACGTCATCAGCCACGCATACAAGACCTGAAACAAGACGGCCGTTACGTGATACAGTGACTCCGGCAAAATCGCCTCGCGTATACCCATAGTGCCAAAAATAAACTCATAGCCCAACGGAAGTGCGACCAGCAACGCAACCGGAAGAGCCACCGGCCAGCCCCGGCCCAAACGTTGCTGACTGTCATTGGCGTCATAGTACAACGCTCCGAACCCGAAGAAGACTGCGTAGTAAAGCAGTACCTGCGGCAAAGGAAGAAGCCCGGACGATGTATCTGGTCCGAAGTTCGGGACCTGCAGGCCCATCGCCAGGGCGGGAACCATAGTTACCGGAATCAGCCACAAATATCGAAGTGGGGACATTACAGCACGATTTACTAGCCTGCGAAGCTTCGATGGTTCGCCGCCCGTTGCAATAGCACTGGAAATCCAGGCGTAGATTGCAAATCCGCTGACCAGCCAAATCAAGAACCAGAGAAACCACAGGTGATGAAAAAACGGGAAATAGAACAGTGCGACTACCAGCCCCTTGATCGCCGCGCCGGGATCCGGAGCGGGCTGTTCAATATTGGTATCGGCCAGGAATTCACTGATCTGCTTCTTGCCTCCCGCTACCTCCGATTCTTCGACTTCGATCGTTAGCATACTCGCGATAAATTGAGTTGTTGGCCAATCTGCGCCCAACGCATCTAGTGGCGTGCTTCCGTTCCCGTCACGAAGTGTCAGGTCAGCTCCCGCCTCAATCAATGGCTGGGCAACTTTGTCATATCCGAATAAAAACGCAACGTGTGCTGCGGTTGCTCCGTCACGGTTGCGTGCATTGACGTCCGCTCCCTGGTCCAGCAACCAACGAACCGCTTCGGGCTTGTCGCTAATCGCCGCCATTGTTAGCGCTGTTGCACCGGTGGCAGGTTCTTGAGCATTCAGGTCACCCTCGGCAGTCAGCAATTCGAGCTGTTGGATGTCACCTGCTGCCGCTGCCGCCCAGATTGTCTCAGCCCCCGCGGACTGGGAAGATTGAGACGCTTGACGACTAACTGAGAAGATACTCGCCGCCCACACCAAAGGCACGACCGTCACCGTACCGATCATCAGTGGAAACAAAATTCGCTTACAACGGTGCCAAAGCAGCGATTTGAGTCCGCGACGGCGCCACAGCATTGCCGTGAAAAATCCGCTGAGCATAAAGAACAACGGCATGCGGAACCCGTGGATGGCTGCGACGAAGAATTCGTAGCTTGAGCTTGTCGCCGCATCAGTAACTGGCCAAATCCCTCGCAACGTCGGTACGTGGGCCAGCATCGCATGGAGAACAATGCCCAGCAGCATCGCCCCGGCGCGGAGTGCGTCGAGATCATGCCAGCGTGGTGCTGACGTTGGAGGACTAGCGTCCGGTACATTTTCCGTGGAAGCGAGAGCATTTTGTTCGGGTTCAGCGACTGTTGCCATTTTCAACTCTTGGCTCGACGGTTGGTTGGCTACCCTTCAGCGACAGAAAGGTCTTCTTCTAACTTCTCATTGGTCGTTCGATTCGTTGCCGCGCAAGGGAAAGCTCAATCGCTTACTTCGCCTCAACCAACAACTGCAAGACGTCAGCTAACTGCTGATCGGACAATACCTGCCGGATACCAGCTGGCATGATCGATAGCTCACTGGGTTGCATGTCTACGATTTCATCGGTGGCGAGCAATCGCTTTTGCTTGTCGGAAACTTGCACTTCGTAACTACCCGACGATTTCTTAGCGAGCCCGACAACCACTTCACCAGATTCGGTCAAGAATTTAGTAGGCTGAAAACTCTGCTCAATTCGGGCGCTAGGAAAGAGAATTGCCTCCAAAAGAGCTTCTGGCGTGCGTGACCCACCAATACGTGTCAGCTCTGGGCCAATTTTCTGCCCGATATACCCCATTTGATGGCATGCACTACAACTTGCTGAACTGCCCCGGAATACCTCCAAGCCTCGTGCGGAATCACCCTCAGGTAGGCTTGCCAGTATCTTGGCAAGCTCGACTGCAGTAGCTTGCGTGGGGCGTTGCAACTGAGCCGCAATCGACGCTGCGAGCGACTTTATCGGTGCTTGTGCAGACCGAAATGTGTCTTTGACGAACTCAGGAGCCAGTGAGGTTGCGACGGTCAGTTTTGGCAACTCCTCTAGTAACTGGCGTTGCAACTGACTTGACTCCGCCTTGCTCTGCCTTCCCGATGCCTCGATGACGGCGCGGAGTTGTGCAGGAGTAAACTGCTGGAGCATCATCAGGAGCTGACGCATTGCAGCATCAGAGAACTGGATTCTGCCGACGGCTGCCAACGTTGGTTCATCGATGTCAGACAACGAAACAAAGTGATCCACCACACGCTGCTCCACCGCAGAAGAGCGAAGCGGTCCGGGTGGCAGGCAAGCCAGCAACTTAAGCGTCGGCGTGTCTAAGGCGTTGCTACCGTCCTTCATCCGCTCAGCGGCCATGTTATACAACACGTTCGCAAGCGAGCTGCCAGCAATTCGAACCTGAGCTAGCTCACTTGCCAAACGGCTAACTTGCTCGTCCGCCAGATTCGGCATCAAAGTCGATAGTCCTGCCGCGATCGGAGCGGGCAGTTGAAAACCCCGGTACGCCTTGATAACTGCAATGGCAAAAGTCTCGGGAGACTCCTTCAGCAGGTTGGCCGCAAGTGTTTGGAAAGCACTATCGTCGCGCCAGGCCCCGAGGACCCGCTCAAATTGTGCTGCCCGCTCGTCAGACCAAGTCGACGTCACGCCTAAGTCCGTCAGCACTTTCAAACCCGTTTCATTCCAACCGGGTCTCCGCACCAAGATATCGAAGTATTCGGGAACCGGCTGCCCAGCACCGGCTTTTAGTGCGGCTGATAAGGCCAAGCTCTCCTCCAACACGTCGTTGCTTCGACAGGCAGCCAGCGCTCGAAGCGCCAACACTTGCTGCCCCGGTGTTCCATGACCTAGCCAGCGCAAAATCCCGGCATGAGAATTCTCGGCCGCATCTATCTGTGCCACCAGTGCGAACACAAGGGCATGATGCAATGCTGGGGAAGTTCTCTCTAGCTTACGTAGATCATCGAGCGTTGGAGCGGACGTCAAAATTGCGTCACCGCTTGAAGGATCCGGAAGTCGAGCAAGAGTCTCCAAAGCATGCCGCCGGACTGAGGACGAACGGTGAACCAAGAGCTCGCGAGCAAAGGCAACGGCTCGCTCTCGCTCCGCACCTTTTGCCACCATAGCAAGAGCCGCCAAGCACGTTTGCTTTAGTTCCGGCGGTGATTCACCCTCCAGAATCGACAGGATCGCCCGCTGGGTTGCCGTGCTGCCGTCTTTGCATAGGTCCCAAACAGCTTCCTGGCGGCGATGCAGTTCCAAGCTCTCAGAACTCGCTGTTCTTTCAATTCTCGCCAGCTCTTCATCTTCGGCTTCCGACCGAATTAAAGTCAGCGCGGCTGCGCGGCGATCCCATGGGGAAAGCTGATCTCCGGACTTAATTCTCTGCTCGGACAGCTCTTGGCGAGGTACACCGCTGGCCAAACTCAGGCGATAGATTCCTCCCGGTGCGGCATCCTGATCAACGCGGCTGGTCGGACA
This sequence comes from Planctomycetaceae bacterium, assembly GCA_003501565.1. Classification (GTDB taxonomy): domain Bacteria; phylum Planctomycetota; class Planctomycetia; order Pirellulales; family Pirellulaceae; genus Aureliella. The sequence goes on from DNPC01000111.1 coordinate 6,998, forward strand.
ACAGAGATCGTACCAACCTCCAGTATCGATGACCAACAAACTCCCATCACCGTCTTCCAAGACGTCCGTTGGGTGAAAGTCGATTCGCTCTGTCTCCAACAAACTTTGAGTTGTAGCCAGAAAACCAGCCTTCTCTGGCGCAAGTCGATGAAGAGCCACTTTGTGCGTATTAAAGAGGGCGGATACCAAGGTGAGCTTTCGATCCGCCAGAGGATGCTCAGGAGTCAAACGCATCAGCCCACTCGGCGCGGCAGGTCCGAGTTCGACAGTTGGCTTCAGTAGCGGGCCAGTCCGAACGAGTTCGTCAACAACGTGATGATCTTTGCCAAATACACCGCCGAAAATAGCGTGACCAATTCCATCGCGAAGCCCGCCTCCGGGATGATGCAAAAAGGTACTTGTGAAGAACTTGTCACCCTCCAGCGAGAACGCGATTTCCACTGGATTATCCATACCTCCGCTGGCAACCACTTCGATGGGACCACCTTCGAGGCGTCGCCTGTAGAGGTGCGCCGCAGCGTCGCTTAACGTTCCACCACCAACAAGATCATGAGCCTGCTTGCCGAACGCACCTTTGCACCAGTAAATCCAGCCATCCAGTCCCAAGTAGGGTCCATGGAGATCATTGGCACAATTGGTAACCGTTTGACCATCGAACCATACCTCCCGATCCTCGCAAAATCCATCTCCGTCGTGATCGGTCAGCTTTAAGATGCTTGGTGGAGCAGCTACCAGCATCGACTTGCCCAAGCAAAGCACTCCCTCAGAAAGCGGCAGTTTGTCAGCAACCAGCTGCCGCGTATCGAATTTCCCGTCATGGTTTTTGTCAATGAGCCTGACAACTCTATGCACCAGCAGCTTGTTATGCTCTTGAATCGGCCAACCAACTCCCCCAGATTCTACGACGACCAGGTGACCATCAGCATCGAAATCGGCGACAACTGGCCAGTGAACGAGGGGCTCATCAGCCGCTAGCTCCAACTTGAAATCACTCGGGTGGGTGAACTTCGCCGCACCAATCTGAGTCACAGTCGTAGACCGCCAAGCATTGCCCTTCGGCTCGCCTTGCTCTTCGCCAGCCGCATACACTACGGAGAAACCTGCGAAAAAAAGCAACCAGCTCGCTAGGACGCGAGGTATTTGTGTGAAGTTCCGGGCCATTGAAGCACCTTAGTGGGGCTTGGGACGCGTTTACAACGATTAGCATTTACGGTCGCTTCGTCGCACCTATGCTAATGGCTCAACAGGACAAATAACAAGTTGGTAGTCGCATAAAACAAGCTTCCCCGCAGACCGGAACGCCAGGCCTTCGGGCGGCATGCAGGCTAGCCTACTACAGCGTCCTGGGCACCTAAACTCGAAAGATCACAGCGGTGAGCGAATCCGCCGACAACCAGCCATCCCAAAATCAGCCTCCGCTTTTTCAGCGTTTGCGCGCCGATTTGATCCTTCTGTCGACCGCGCTTGTGTGGGGAGCCAACATTCTTGTTTTCAAGGATGCGATAAACGGTATCGATCCCTGGATATTCAGTGGCTTTCGTTTGGTCTTCGCCGTCGTCACACTCGGCGCCCTGGCATGGTGGGAACACTCCTACCGCCCCCCTGCCCTGCGTAAACGACCGATTCAGGTCCCTAAGTTGATTTGCTTTTGCATCCTGAGCGGCCTGGTTTACATGCTGGCCTTCGTACAGGGTATTCAGTTGACGACCGCCGGCAACACTGCACTTCTACTCGCGTCGATGCCGATGTGGACGGCTGTCCTGTCATTCTTTTTCCTCGCCGAACGCCTAGGCTTGCCAACCTGGGGTGGGCTGTTGATCACCTTCGTCGGAACCGTCTTGGTAACGACGCAAAGCGGCTCGGTTGAGCTAGCTGGCGAGTACCTAGTTGGCAATCTCTTCGTCCTATTCTCGGCGATCGCTTGGGCGGTTGGCACTGTGATGAGCAAGTCGCTGCTGGAGTCCATCAGTCCGCTAAGACTGACTTTCATTGCGGCTGTCACGACCGTTCCTGTTCACTTGATGATCTCACTTGTGCTGCTTAGTCGGTCTCCAGAAGTTGCGGCCTTGCTGGTACAACCGAAGGCGATTGCGGCAATGGCATTCTCCGGCATGTTCTCAACTGGAATCGCTTATGCAATGTGGTACGCCGGGGTTCGAGTGGTGGGCGGATCACATGCCGCGGTCTACCAGAATGTCGTTACCCTTGTTGCTCTGGTGGGCGGTTGGCTGTTTCTATCCGAGCCAGTCTTGCCGGCGCAAATTATCGGTGGTGGTCTAACGGTCGCGGGCTTGCTAGTCATGAGGCATGGAAGAATGAAAGAGGAGCGTAAGGCTGCCACCGAATCCGTGCGGGTGAGCCCTTTGGTTTGCGAGGCTAACAACGATTCTTCGCAAATGGCGATCGCCACACCCGAAACACCCGCCAAAGCGGCGGGCTGAACACATCGCCGCATATTCGAGCGTCTTTCCTTGCCGCACTAGCGCTAGCCCGACTTAGGCGTTAAGATAGCCGAACTTTCGTTTCGCTCGCCGCTGGAGTTCCGGTATGACGCAATCGGCAACATTCCCCGACGAAATGCTCGGGAGAATCCATCAAGGCGACTGTATTGCTGGCATGCAGTCGATACCCGATGGTACCGTCGACCTCGTTTTCGCGGACCCGCCGTTTAACATCGGCTACGATTACGACAAATACGACGACTCGCTATCAGAAGAGAATTACCTGTCTTGGTCGGCGGACTGGATCGGGCAAGTACACCGGATTCTGAAGCCCAACGGCACTTTCTGGCTGGCAATTGGCGATGAATACGCCGCAGAGTTAAAAATCGAAGCCAAGAAGCTCGGATTTACAACTCGCAACTGGGTCGTGTGGTATTACACGTTCGGCGTCCACTGCAAGACAAAATTTACTCGCTCCCACGCCCACCTGTTTTACTTCGTCAAGAACGCGAAGGACTTCACATTCAACCGCGATGCCATCGCAGTCCCCTCTGCACGGCAATTGGTCTACAACGATAAACGCAGCAACCCAAAAGGCCGAACACCTGACGACACCTGGATACTCCGCCCACAGGACTGCGATGGTTTCTCTGATTCCGAAGATACCTGGTACTTCCCGCGTGTGGCGGGAACCTTCAAAGAAAGGGCCGGTTTCCACGGCTGCCAAATGCCGGAACAACTACTCGGCCGGATAATCCGCGGCTGCAGTGACGAAGGCCAAGTAGTCCTCGATCCTTTTTCTGGATCATCCACCACGCTGACGGTTGCGAAGAAGCTTGGGCGCAACTTTGTCGGCTTCGAGCTATCCGAAGACTACGTCAAACTCGGTACGGAGCGTATCGAAAACGCGACCGTTGGCGAAGCGCTCCGTGGCGCACCTGAGCCAAAAGTCAGTGCCCCCGCAACAACTACAAAACCTGCCAGATCCGGCAAAGCGAACACTCCCCGGGCGAAACGCAGCCGAGCCAACGAGTCACAGTCGACGCTCGATCTTAAGTAGCGAACAACCGGCTAGTCAGCTCAAGTGGTCTAGTAATCGTCGGCCGCTCGGTAAGCCGCGATCACAGCTTGCTCGCCGGCTTTGCCCTTTTGACTGTTGCCATGTTCCATGCCTATCACCCCTTCAAATCCCTTGGCATGAACATGACCAAACACCGCCTGGTAATTGATTTCGCCAGTGCCAGGTTCTTTCCGGCCAGGGTTGTCTCCTGATTGCAAATAACCAATCTCATCCCAGCAACGGTCAAGGTTGGGGATCAAATTGCCTTCCGTGATTTGTTGGTGATAAATGTCGAACAATATCTTGCACGCCGGGCTATTGACGGCTCGACAGATCGCGTAGGCTTGATCGCTGCGTTGCAGGAATACGCCACCATGGTTGCTGTACCAATTGAGTGGTTCAAGAACCATCGTCAGGCCATGCGGTTCGATGATATCGACACACCTCCGCAGCATGTCGATCACATTAGCGGTCTGGTAACCTTCGGCCAATCGGGGCCCACCGTACTTATTCCATTTACCATCATCGGGATGCTGTTGATCAACACTTCCTGGTACAACCGTGCACCACTTCGCGCGGCACCGCTTGGCAATCTCGACCGCATCTGTCAACTTGCGTTTAATCTCGGCGGTATCCGAGTCAGTTGGCCGCGCGAAAGTAGGACGGTCGAAGCTTCCGTAAGCCACAAAAACTCCCATTTGCATACCGAGCTTCTCTAGCAGATCGCCAATCCGCTCTTGCTCGGCGGCCGGACGACCTGGCATGCCATTGTCTTCCCAAGCCGTAAAACCCTCGTCTGCAGCAAATCGAATCTGATCCAGCACATCCGCTCCGGCTGACGCCTTGAACATGCCCGGGTGTGGTGCGTACCCCAGCTTGAACTTCGGCGTCTGAGTTGTCGGCTGGCTCGCATGGGCTGCGTTGACGGCGATGGATGTCAATGCTGCCGCCGATCCGGCTAGCATGTGCCGACGGTCGATAGTTTGATTTGCTGCGCTCATGATTGATGCTCCAGATTGCGAAATACGGTTTTTCATTCGTGTTGGTCAAAGCGAAAAGGCATGCAAGACCTGCCATCAAACCGTGGCAAGCAAGGCAAATGCCACACTACCAGTTCGCGGAATTCCTCGCAGGGCCGCGCTTCTAGAGCCATCCGCTTCTCAAGGGGACCGAAGCCCGGATTCGCAGGGCGGGCTCCACAATCCACCTAAGCCTTGGCTGACGGCTTATACAGTTTGCGACCAAGTGTTGGATTGTAGTTTGTCCAATCGCTGTCCGTGTTCCGGTCGGAGGCAATCAACTCCATCGCCGCATTCATTTTGGCATCCATATCATCGAGATACGCCAGCACAATTGCCTCCAATGTCATGGGGACCTTGGGGCTACCATGCTCCAGTTCGCGGTGGTGCGAAACGACCATATGCTGGAGCCTCAACACCGTCTCATCGGGAATCGCTTGGCCTTGCTCAGCTAACTTGGTAGCCCGATTCTGAACTTCAATGGCACCTTGGACCAAATGCCCCAACAACTGGCCAGCGTCGGTGTAAGACAGATCCGCATCAAAGCTAAGCTCTTCAATTTTCCCTAAGTCGTGCAAGAACACTCCGACGATTAGCAGGTCACGATCGAGCTGTGGATAGCTGGGAGCGATCGCATCGGCCATTGCCAGCAGATCAACCACATGCCTTAACAACCCGCCTTCGTATGCGTGATGTGTTTTGATACCCGCAGGTGCGCGACTAAGGGCCTCCATTAACCGTGCATCCGATAGGTAATCCTCGACAAGTCGCTGAAGATGAGCGCACTTAACACTCCTTAGCTTTTCAGCGAGCTGAGACTGGAGTGCATCAATCTGCGCCTCGTCACGTTTAGAAAAGTGAGATGCATCTACTTGATCGGATGTGACAAGCGAAAAATCTTGAACAATTATTTGCATCATCCCGTTATGCAACTGCGTAGCACCGGCAATTCTCAAGTAGTCACCGCGCTGAAAGGTCTCGTAGATCTCCTGCCCGACATTCCAACGCAATCCACTGATCTGCCCACTGCGATCCATTAGCTGGAGCAACAGATATTCGTTGCCTTGGCGATTGGAACGTACTTGCTTGTCCGCAACTCGATAGATTTCATCGACGGTTTCTCGTGGCTGAAGGTCGGAAATATACTGTCGTTGCATGACTGGCGATCTAGTGGGAAAAGCAGTTTCAGGGAGCCCTCGGGACGTGCGGGCAGATTCTAGAGCATTTTGTACCTAGATCCAGTACGAGCCAGCCGAGACTTCGCGACGAATCCAGTAGATCAGCTCACTCTCGCTGCTTGCCAGTGACAGACTGCAGTCGCCGCGTCAGACGAATTTTTTCGAGCCGACAGACCTCCGATTGCGGATTTGACTCTAGGGCGCGATCGACCGCTTCAATCGCAGAAGCAATCCGAACCTTGGCCGTGCTCGGAGAGCCTTCCGCGATGGCAATTTCGGCTTGGATGTCCAAACACCCTACCTGCCGAATCGCATAAATTGCGACTTCGGGAGTTTGGTCGGCGAGCTGCCGGTACAGCTTCACGGCCTCGCCCGCGTGCCGACCTGCAGGACCGTTCTTGCCAGCTCGCAATTCAGCCTTGGCCAAGTTCTCCAGCGAACGAGCGCGAAGTGCACGGTAACGGGGCTGTGTTGGGTTCTCTCGGACCAGCTGCATGGTCAGGTCGTATGCTCGATTGGCACGATACAGCTGATTGAACCCGAGTATATTTGCTGATGCCAAAGTCGATGCCAACCCAAACTGAGCCGCTTCGTTATCGGGTTCCGCCGTCAGGATCTCTTCCCACTTTGCGACCGACTGCCTGAGCGCTCGATCCGCGTCGACCCTGCGGCGCTGCCGGAACTCGACTTCAGCAAGATTGCGGTAGGCATGGGCCAATTCGGCCAAATACTGAACACTAGCTGGCTCCGATTCGAGCAGTTCCTGCAAGATCTCGATAGCGACCTGTGCGTTTTCAGCATCCTGTCGACTACGTAGATGACCCAAAGATTGTCCGGCCAGTCGACGGAGTTGTGGCCGCGAAAATGGCTTGGCAGATTTCAGCGCAGCCGGCAACTTATCGTCACGGCTCCTTCCGCCAGAATCGAACGCACTACCTGGGCGATTTGCCAACTCGCGACCGTTGGGTCCGGGTCGCCGCTGGGCAAAACTATCCAGACCGCTGCGTGACGCCAGCGACGCGTACAGTCGATGCGCCCGAGCCGCCTGAAATCGCCCCTCAGCCGACTGCTCCAGCTCAGGAAAATCCTCCAGGATCGAAACTGCCCCCTCGAAAGCCGTGGTCGCCTCGTCGATTTTTCCTCGGAGACTATCCACCATAGCAAGCTGGTTTAGCAATCGGACTTGCTCAAGCGAGACTTCCAGCCGCTCTTCAGGTGCCTTTATCGATGCAAGCCGCTCGGCGGCACGGCGGTACGTTTCGCTGGCCTCACGCAACTCACCCAGGCTAACGTAGATATCGCCCGCGTAACGAGCCGCCTGAGATGTCTCCGCAATTAGCTGCGAACTATTGTTCTTTGCGAGTTCATCGAAAAACTCTAACAGCGATTCGAGCATCGCTGCGTCGGCGGCCGAGACATCCGCGACAGTCGTATCAGTCACTTCGCCAAGGATTTCAGCGTCGCTTTCGATACTCCGGCTAGATACGTTGTTCATTATTTCCTGAAACGCATCCAAAGCTACACGCAGATTGGCCTCTGCTCGCTTGCTCTGCTCTGCCGCGCGAGCACCCTGCTCCTGAGCCCGTTTGCGCTGTGCATCCGCTTCGGACAGAGCTGCCGTACGCTCAAGTAGCGCTGATTCCGTCGCGGCCTGCGAGCGCCTCACGTCGCCTAGTGCTCGGCGGGTTGATGCCAGACCAGCTGCGGTAACCGCAGCTAGACCTGCCAGCAAAAAGAAACTGGCCACTGTCAGCCCAG
>DNPC01000189.1 GCA_003501565.1 Planctomycetaceae bacterium
TAGCCACGATTACGATCCCGAAGGGATTTCAGAAGCTAGCCACGATTACGATCCCGAAGGGATCGCAGATGGTAGCCGTGGGTCGAAGACCCACGGTAGCGAAGACACACAACCATCGACCGGGAACCGGTCGCAGCGGCAATAAACCTAGACGACGTCGATTCCGAGCCAGGTTACTTCGCATCGATCTGAGTCGAGGACGTGCGGCCCAAATTGCGTTTAGAGTCGGGCGGGGTTGAAGGGGGTTGTGGGGCGTTTGCCGGATGCTTTTTGGTGAAGCATCTGACGGAGGCGGCGAATGGTCGCTTGATCAGCTGGACTTGGATCGAGTGCGAGATTGCTGAATTCGCCTGGATCGCTGTGATGATCATACAGTTCGCGACCATACTCGCCTTCTCCCCACTCAGTGTATCGGTAGCGCGAGGTTCGAATACTACACCCCATCACCGGTTCACTGAGTCGATCATCGGCCGGGCGAAGGACTTGGGTTACCGCATTGCCGTCCCAATCTGCGAGTGGATCCTGTAGTAAACTCACCAGACTTCGGCCCTCTGCTTCCTTCGGCGTTACAATTCCCGTCAAGTCAGTCAACGTGGGGTAGATATCCAAGAACTCCACGATGCGTCGACAGTCGCCTTGCCCTGCCGCGCCTGGAGCTCGAATGATCAGCGGACTCTTCGCACACTGCTCAAACAACGTTCGCTTCTGCCAAACTCCCGCATGTTCACCCAAGTGATATCCATGGTCGGACCAGAGGACCACAATCGTGTTTTCCGACAAGCCTTGTTCTTCGAGTGCATCCAGCAGTCGACCAACTTGCGCATCGATGAACGATACGCAGGCGTAGTAAGCTTGCGTTGCGGCCAGCAACGTGGGCTCGTCCAGTCCATAATTCGCTATCGGACAATTGTGAGCAAAGGCGGCTGTGGGGATATCGTCGCGGTCGCCGCTGGGCGCCCATGGCAAACGCAGTTTTTCGATTGGATATAAATCGAAAAACTGCTTGGGAGCAACATAGGGTGTATGAGGTCGAAAGAACCCAACCGCCAGGAAGAACGGGCGTTCATGCCGTGCTCGCAGGCGCTGGATTGCCGCTGAGGCAATCATGCCATCGGTTTGCTCTTCTGCAGTTCCGCCAGCTGCTAACCACGAAAGCGCTGCGCTGATTTTTCGATGCGGCTCAGCGTTGGTGATCAGGTGTTCTTCCGCCTTGTCTCGTCCCTTGGGATTGGTCGTCTTATCCCAGCTGGGCGGATCGTCAAAGCCATCTGTGCCGATCGAGGCTGGCACGTTGTAGTGATAAATCTTGCCAATTCGCTCGACGGAGTAGCCCGCCCTTCGAAACGCCTGTGGCAACGTGACGACATCGGGGACTTCGTCACGAAAATGGCGGTCGAGATCGTAGACCTTAATCGTGTCCGGCCGTAAACCCGTCATCAAACTGGCTCGTGTCGGATTGCAGAGTGGCAATTGGTTGTAAGCGTTTCGGAAACACACTCCGCTGCTTGCCAGTCGGTCGATGTTCGGCGTCTGTGCGACTAAGTCTCCGTAGCAGCCAAGTGCTGGCGCTAGATCATCAACGGCGATAAACAGCACGTTCGGCTGAGCCGTTTCAGGTGTCTGACCATCCGAGGCAATCGTGGGCATTGCCCAAATGCAGGCAAGAATCGAAGCACAAATTGAGGTTTGAAGTTTCAGATACAACGGTAAATCGCCTGTGTTGCGGTGCGTAATCGTAGCCGTCCGGCCGACTAAACTACAAGTTTGCAAATATTTGCACGTCAGAAATTTGTCCGCCAGATCTGTTTGCCAAACACCCCAGGCAGAAAGTGACACTGCATCGTGGCGTCAATCCTCAGCAGAGCGTTCTTGGGCAAGTCGATGGATTTCGCGTTTGGCGGTCGTCAACCGGTCGGGCCACTTGAAAACCGGTGCAAGCTTTTGGTCGTAGCCAGCCATATGTCCGGTCAAGCGTGAGGTCGGTTTGGTGTATTTGAGCTGCGTGTCACCGAATACCTCGCGGCACATATCGGCCAATCCGGAGTCGTAGTCAACTAACTCTGCTCTCGTGTTAACGTGGTTATGATCGTGATCATTCTCACGATTGTCGTCAAACCAGGACTGAACTCCCTCGGCAAAATACTCGTGGTGATTCACAGACGCATACTTTCCCTTCCATAGCCCTTTCGCCATCGCGGTGTCATAAGTGCGCTTAAGTCTTCGGTCGAAAGTCCGGTCAACGTTCAGCAGTCCCCGCAAGTGGATGTTATGCGCGAATTCGTGGATCAGGATATTCTCGGTCCAGTACGGATCGTTCTTAAACGCCAACAGATTCTCTTCGCCGACGGAACAAAACGGATCCGTTTCACTCCCGCCCAGCCCGCGAGCACGAGCGTCCCAGTAGTCCCGGCCAGCTACACCATCGACGGGCGATCGTGCGGCCAGCCACCGAAACTCCGGCAGGTCGGTCGTAAACTCGTCCTCACTCATAATGCACATGCGTGAGCCACTTCTAATCATTGCCGCGCAGGTGGCTGGACGTTTTGAAAGCAACTGATTGATTAAAAAGGCTGCCTCTTTCAGTGCGTAATCGTCAACGGACGAAGAACCGACGACCGGGTAACCTCCGGCCAAAATGAGTTTCGTATAGAAAGCCGGAACGTTCACATTTGCGGGGATCTTCAGCACTTGGTTGTGTGGCAGTTCGTCCACCAAACCCGCGAGACGGATTTGGCCGGCGTGGTGGAAGTAGTGGCCCTGGATGGGTTGCGTGCATTGGACGCGATCCAACTCTTTTCCATTCGAATCTCGAATGACATGGATGTGTCCGACCGTCGTTCGAATGTTTTGACGCCCATCCGGCTGGACCTTTAGCGTCAGGCGTTCGCTACCGTCTTCGCGGAGCCAGTAAGCGTGGATCTCACTGCTACTAGCATTGATTAGTTCCAGCCGTGCGGACTGGGGCGCAGGAGGCTCGCCGCGCGGCTGGGCAGAGGTGGCATCCATCAGCAGCAGGAGCAACCCAACCAAGCTGGCCAATTTTTTCGCGTATCGAGCGATGCGCATCGCTGGTAGTTCCATTTGGATATCAAGTCTTTGGAAGCTGGGCCGCCTAACGACGATAAAGCACTCGCTATTCTAATCGTTGGAGACGGCTATTGCGGGGCGAATACAACCGTCTTCCAGTTCCGGACACTGCGGGAGAAACTTGTGCCGGCCCTCGATTTCAGTCAAAATAATTCGTCCGTGGAAGAAGCTGATCCTTGGCGATTTGGAATTGTGCAGGGTCGCCGCCTCGATTGTTTCGCATGCCTTGCGGCAACGTCAAACAGAGTTGTTGCGTTTCAGTGTTAGACATTGGGATGCCTACCCCACGGCCTTGGCCGACCCATTCACGAATCTGAATTTGACACATGAAGTTTTCCCTGTTGACCGCGGCACTGCTTAGCATTGTTTGTTGTGTTGCTGTTGCCCAAGAACCCGCATCCGCTAAGGCTGTCGACTTTGCCAACGACATCCAAACGGTCCTCGCCAGGCGGTGTTATTCTTGCCATGGCCCAGACCTGCAGGAAGGCAGCTTACGATTCGACGATCGAACTACGCTTATCGGTGAAGCCGACAGTGGCGAACGTGCGATTGTACCGGGGAGCCCACAGGATAGTGAGTTACTTCGCCGCGTGATGTCCAATGATGAAGGTGAGCAAATGCCACCGGAGGGCAAGCGGCTTGATGAGGCAGAAATCGCAGCACTCAAGGCGTGGATCGAACAAGGCGCTGAGTACAAACAACACTGGGCCTTCCAACCGCTATCATCGCCCGACGTGCCTGAAGTTTCACAAACAGACTGGGGCCGTGATCCGATCGACGCCTTTATTTTGGCCAAATTGGAAGCCAATCAACTCCAGCCCGTAAGGCAAGCTTCCCCCGAAACACTCATCCGACGTGTTTATCTTGACACGATTGGTTTGCCGCCAGCCCCCGAACAAGTCGAAGCGCTCCTGAGTGACTGGTCGGAAGCCACGTACGCACAGTTGGTCGACGACCTCTTGGCCAATCCGGCTTTCGGAGAACGCTGGGCGCGTAACTGGCTGGACGTAGTGCGTTACGCCGAGACGAATAGTTTCGAACGCGACGGCGCCAAGCCAAACGCATGGCGGTATCGGGACTATGTAATCTCCGCAATGAATGCCGACAAACCTTTTGATCGCTTCATAAAAGAACAACTCGCTGGTGATGAATTGCCAGATGCCGACGCAGAATCGCTGACCGCCACCGGCTACTATCGACTTGGCATTTGGGATGACGAACCGGCGGATCCACTGCAAGCGGTCTTCGATGGCTACGATGACCTCGTCACCACTACCAGTCAGGGCTTCTTGGGTTTAACACTCAATTGTGCTCGATGTCACGACCACAAAATCGATCCGCTCACGCAGCGTGATTACTATTCGATGGTTGCTTTGATGCGAGATGTGACGCCCTACGCAACGCGGCGCGATCAATTTACGAACAACCAGATTGATCTGGAACCTGATGTCGCTCGGCAGTACGAACAGCTCGACGCGCGCATCAAAGAGTTAAAACGCGAAACACGCAAATTGGAGCAGCAGGTCATTGTTCGCATGTCTGCGACCGACCAACGTGCGACCGAAGGCCCAAAGCGAAAGGCAACGCTCAGACGTCGCTTGGCTGAATTTGCAACGCCTGATGAACTGACCAAGCACGGTGATTTCGTTGCAGAACAGACGAAACTGGAATCCGAGCGATCGGAGCTTCCACCGCGGTTGCGAACGCTCGGTCTCGCCAGCGTCACCGATGCGATTGAAACCACTCACGTATTGACGCGAGGCAGTCCGCATAGCCCTGCCGAAGAGGTCACACCGGCGTTTCCAAAACTGGTTGGTGGCGGCAAGCCCGTATTGGCTGATTCGGATTCAGGTACAGATCGTGCTTCCTATGGGAGGCGGCTTGCACTGGCAGAATGGATCGCCGCGGAGGACAATTGGCTGACAAGCCGAGTGATCGTCAACCGAATCTGGCAGCACTACTTCGGGCGCGGCATCGTTCGTTCGCCCAACAATTTCGGGCTCATGGGCACTCCACCCACTCATCCTGAGCTGCTAGATCACCTGGCATCTTCCTTAACTGGAGATGACTGGAGTCTAAAGAGTATCCACCGGAGGATTCTCCTGTCCTCTGCCTACCGGATGAGTACCAATGCAGATGTCGCAATGGCCGAACAGGACCCCGCCAACGATTTGTTCTGGCGCCAAAATTTGCGACGCTTGGGCGCTGAACAGGTTCGGGATAGTGTTCTAGCCGTTACAGGGCAACTCAACCAAAAACAGTTTGGCGCTAGTTTCTATCCGCACCTATCCGCAGAAGTCTTGGCTAGTCAGTCCCGGCCCGGCAACGGTTGGGGTAACTCCTCTGAGGCCGAACGAGCCCGCCGCAGCGTGTATATCCATGTCAAACGTTCGCTGCCTGTGCCGATGTTGACTGCTTTTGACTTTCCCGAAACAGACATCAGCTGTGAAGCCAGATTCTTGACGACGCAGCCCGCACAGGCACTCACGATGCTCAACAGCCAGTGGATGCAGATTCAGGCAAGTCATCTCGCCAGCCGCGTCGAACAGGAAGCAGGAGCAGACCCCGTGCAGCAGGCGGTACGATGCCTCCAGTTGGTGCTGAGCGCCCCTGACGTGGATGCCGCGGATGTCGATCAGCTTGTGGACTTGAAAGAAACACTGCAAAGCCAACATGGGCTGGACGAAGCGGATGCCCTTAGGGCTATGTGCTTGACCGCAATGAACTTGAACGCATTCTTGTATTATTGACGATGGTTGGATCACTCTCCTGGTAGCGTCGTGAGCGACATGGCGTTTGCCGTCGGTATTTCAATTACCGCTGGCGGCTAGCTCTGCCTCTCGCAAAGGGCGAGGAGAAACAGAACAACATTCACACCTACACCAGAGCAACGACCATGACAAAGCCACACTCCCAAAACTTCTGCGGCCGCACTCGCCGTGAATTCCTGTGGCAAACCGGTGCAGGGTTTGGATCCGTCGGTCTGGCTAGCCTACTGAGCCAGGATGGATTCTTTTCGCCAGCCAGTGCGAGTGAATCGAGCAATCCACTAGCGG
>DNPC01000369.1 GCA_003501565.1 Planctomycetaceae bacterium
AGTCAGTGACGCAGCCGCGGCGTTCTATTCTGAGGACTTGCGTCAACAACGACCACCTAACGGCAAATCGATTAACCGACCACTGTTCAAGAACACCATAAAAGAACACAGTTCAATGAGCGGCTGCATTAGCCAGGTAAACGTGCGGGAGCCCGGTTTCAGAGGTCAGAGCGCGTAGCGTTGCCCGGATTCGCCCCGCTGCAGAACCCGATACGGCAATGGGAGCTCTAGAGAATTTCGCTTGCCAATCGGCGTAGGAGTGTCGACGCGTGCGCAATTTCTGCTTTCTGGCGTTCGGGTTCTTGGGGTATCTCGCGTTCAATCGTCAGCGGTCCCAAATAGCCGATTTCTTTCAGCGTTCGCAAATACGCCTCAATGTCGACTTGACCTTCTCCCAGTGGCACTTCACTTCCCCAGGTTTCCCCCGGTTTGTCGCTCCAAGTCGCATCCTTGCAGTGGACGCTGCGAACTTTAGGCCCGAGCTTGGTAAGAGCTTCAATCGGCTGGCCGGTACCGTAGAGAATCATGTTCGCTGGATCAAAGTTGATGAACAAATTTTCGCACCCAGTGTCGTCAATGAACTGTAACAGCCCATCGGCTGTCTCCTGGCCAGTTTCCAGATGAACTGCCTGATCATTTTGTTCGGCGTGACCGCAGAGCTGTCGCGTGACATCCACGACTTCTTGGTAGAGCGACTCGGTTCGGTCGTGCGGAACGAACCCTAGGTGCAGGGCCACGACGTCACACTCAAGCAACCGGGCGAAATCTGCAATCTCACGCATTTCTCGAAGTCGCTCAGCCCGTGTTTTACTCGGCACCAAACCGACCGTATCAGTGACCGTGGGTATATCGGCGTAGCTTTCTCCGTCAAACCCACCGAAGACACAGGTGAGTTCAATACCAAGGTCCTTCAATTGGCCCAGGAAACGATCTGCATTGTCGGGGGTACGACTCGTGCGTTTGGGGGCATGCAGCTGAATCGTCTTGATTTCTAGATCCTGTGCAACCTGCAGCTGGACTCCTAAACCCGCATCAATGCTCGTAAAAACGCCTACTTCCCAATCTGCCATCTGTCAGCTCCAAGCCCGTATCGATCGTCAATGAGAATCATCAGAAGCCATCTTGTTCGAAGCGGCCGAATTATCTCCGTCCGCTTTCAATGATCTAGCCAAGTTAAAAACGTCGGCTCGCTTCCGACCAAGGCGTAGATTGTACCCTAGCCGCGGCCTTCCGTGACCATGAGAGCCGCACTCTGCCTGCAGCCAAAGGCGGTAGGATACCTCCCCAGCAAAGGCAGGCTAGTGATACGCGTAATCCATAACGAAAACAGAGGGTGCTTACTGGCCCGACTGGAGCTGCGACGGGAGAGCTGAGATCGCTTTCCCGTGTGGGACATGTGCCCGAACCGGCGCGGTTGCCGGTAGTATCGACGTCGCGACAGTCAAATTCAGTCCCACCAAAAAGAAGAGCAACACGTTCATCATGGGCATGACGCTTACGTCGTGGAACATGCCGTTGATCGTGTAGCCGACCAAGCATCCGATCAAAGTCAGCGCGATCGTTTTTTGATCTTCGGTCGAACCGACAAAATGGTACAGTCGGTAGGCCGTAAAGGCAGCCAAACCTATCCAGGTGCAAAACAGTGCTACTGCGACTATGCCACTATCAACCAGCAGCGACAGCAGCACATTGTGCTGCATATACGGACGTACCATTTCAAACGGCGCATCCTGTGACCGTTCGGTTAGGTAGTTGGGCGAGGCCGCGAAATAGCCCCCGTAACCATGCCCTGCAAGTGGTTTATCCTTAAACATCTCCCAGGCAACCATGGCCAGAACGGGGCGAAGTTCAACCGATTTTTTTGCGTCGGCTGCACTCAAGTGCTTGTCGCGTTTGATATTGAGCACGTCGACCTGGCTAGCAATCATCGAGAACAGAAGCACGCCAGCGATTGCCAACAGTCCTGCGGCCGGTAGATAGCGACGCGCGTGAAACCACGCGAACGTTCCCACAACTAGAACGCCGGCCAGCCAAACGCTGCGCGTAAGTGTAGCTACAATTCCTAGCCCGATGACTCCGGCGGCGATGAGATACAACGTGTGTTCCAGTTGCCGGCGCTGTACCGCACGTGACAAAGCTGCTGCGAAGGCTGTTATTAGGATGGTCCCATTGCCTGTTGGGTTCAGCGTCGGTCCGCGTGCGCGCCCGAGGAATTCCCAGTTGTTGGGATCAACGATGAATCTTGGAAATACCAGCGCGTGCAGTCCCGCAACCTCCAACACTCCGGTCAATCCGAGATAGACGCCAAGGGCGATTACCGCCGAGATCAAGACATTTAGGTCTTCCTGCCGTAGGCTTCCACATCGAATCAGCGCATACAGAATTGCCGGCATCAAGAAAAATGTCATCCATCGACTAGTCGGTGGCTCGCCGTCAGGAACGGAACCCGCCCTCACCGCACTCAACATCAACCAAGCACACAGCACTGCTAGCACGATGTCAGACTTACGGATCTTAGGCACGGGAACTTCGCCTTGAATCAGCCGCACGGCGCATAAGGTGCAGCCCGCGATGAGCAGCAAGCGATCGAAACTCATTCCAATGCCTAGATGGAACGAGTAGAACTGAGGCCCGAACAAGGTGCCGACCAACACGACTCCCAACGCTACCCATTCGATGCGTCCGCGGAACAGTAGGCTGGCAGCCCAGGGTCCAGCTGTGACGACGCACAACGCAATTAGAAATTGGGATTCGAGCATCTCGAGGACGATTTTTCTGGTTTGTATTTCGGTTGACTCTCAGACCGCCGCGATTGCCCGACGGACTTCGAAGTCATTGGCAAAGACAGTAATCAGTTACAAATCGCGTGCGGGCTTCTGTTTCAGAGTCAACGTCGGCGATGGAACATGGCAGATAAACGTACGCTACCGGCACAACCTAATCCCCTCAAATCAACGGCCTTTGCGAGGGAGAAAAGCCGATTAGCACCGCAGGATCGCTCCAACCGGCAAATTAAGAACTAGCCAACCGGCCCCCAGTTCGCTGTGATAATCCCGACTAGTCGACTGCACGCGGAATTAGAATTTGGCTATATTGCAGTCCTTACCTATTTGCGCGACCGGACGACTATGAAATTGGCGGTGTCGTCGCTCGGATTGCTTATGCCTGAGGTCACCATGCCAGATGGTGTTAGCAGTCATGTCGCCGAAGGTCCTGGACGAGCAACTTGGAAGCTCGCGATTCCCTCAAGCGGAACACGGCTTTCTGAATTTCTCGACCCACCTACCCCTCGCAGCGTCGAGAGCCCCAAACGGCCGAGTCTGCCAGTCACCAAGCAGGCGATTGTGTTATGTTTGGCTCGCATTGCCGGGTTTCTAGGAGGGAAAGCAGGACACAGGGCAGTAATGCTTAGGTCCCCCAGAGACTCAGCTCCAACCGAAGCCCCACGGCGTCTAAAGGAGCGAAGAGTTCCTGACTGGGCTGCCGGTTGCCGGATTGGTAAGCGCTGATAGCAGTTTCCTCAGTTAACATTTTTGGCCAACGCGAATCATGAGCCAGTCACCGACGGATTTCTTCACCAAGCACGAGTTTCTGATACGACGATTGCATTCGCTGAGCGGATTGATACCAGTCGGTGCGTACATGACCGTTCATCTCTTGGTCAATTCATCGTTGCTAAATGGTCCAGGTGCGTTCCAGAAGAATGTGAACCAGATCCACTCACTCGGTTCGGCACTCCCGCTGGTTGAGTGGCTGTTCATCTTCCTCCCGATCATCTTCCATGCTGTGATCGGCATTTGGATTATTCGAACTGGTAAAAGCAACCACGACAATTACCGATACGTTGCCAATTGGCGCTACACGTTGCAGCGCTGGACAGGGGTTATTGCCGTTCTATTTATATTCTTCCACGTCTTTCATCTGCATGGTTGGTTCCATACCGATTGGTGGTTGAAGAACGTTGCCGAGCCCTTCGGTATGGCACAGTTCCGACCCTATAACGCAGCCAGCACACTTGCCATCGCGTTGCAGGGAATTGTTTGGCCAGTGTTCTACTTCGTCGGGATCGTATCGTGCGTCTTCCACTTTGCAAATGGCGTTTGGACCATGGGCATCACTTGGGGATTGTGGATCAGTCCTGAGGCTCAAAAGAAGGCGTCGCTTGTTTGTGCTGCTGGAGGTGTTTTCCTGACTGTGGTAGGGCTGAGTGCTCTCTTTGCTGCGATGAGCACCGACGCACAAGCGGCAAGAGAAATAGAAGACAAGATGTATGAGGCTGCCGTCGAGACCGGTGAACTGGTCGACAATCCTCACAAACGTAGTGAAGAAGAGATTGAGGCGGAAACGGAAGCCGAAGACGAACTTGATGACACAACCCGGCGTGCTTTGGAAGCAGCAGCTTCGAATTAGCGGTCAGCGGTGGCTGAGCTGAACGGTGCGGTCTGAACAACAGGTCGTTGAAACAACAGAGACATCACACTCGAACTGAGAAAGTAAGATTAGCAATGGCTAACAAACGTGTTGTTGTTGTAGGAGGTGGGTTGGCAGGTCTTGCCGCCACAATGAAGTTGTGCGAACAAGGTACTCCGGTCGACCTCATAAGCCTGACGCCGGTCAAACGTTCACATAGCGTGTGTGCCCAAGGCGGCATCAACAGCTGCAATGATCAGACGCGTCAGCTGGGTGATTCCGAGTGGAAGCACTTCGACGACACCGTCTACGGCGGTGACTTCTTGCAGCACCAAGCACCAGTGAAAGAGATGGCGTTCTGGGCCCCAAAGGTCATCGACCTTATGGATCGCCTGGGCGTTACTTTCAACCGGACGCAAGAAGGATTTCTCGACCGCCGCCGCTTCGGTGGAACATTGTATAAACGAACGGCCTTTGCCGGTGCAACCACTGGTCAACAGCTTCTGTACGCTCTTGACGAGCAAGTCCGACGCTGGGAATCGCAGGGGATGGTTCGGAAGTTCGAATTCTGGGACTTCCTTTCACCGATTCTGGACGACTCTGGTCGGTGTGTTGGCGCCGTCGCTCAAGACATGGTATCGATGCAGATTCGGTCTTTCCCAGCCGATTCGGTCATAGTAGCCAGCGGCGGTTGCGGCTTGATCTACGGACGAAGCACGATGAGTGTCTTCTGCAACGGCAGCGTAGCCAGCCGATGCATGAATGCTGGTGCCAAGTACGCGAATGCTGAATTCATTCAGGTGCACCCTACTGCAATCCCCGGCAGCGACAAACTACGTTTGATGAGCGAGTCAGCACGTGGGGAAGGCGGGCGAGTTTGGGTTCCGCGTACGCCACAAGATTCCCGTCCGCCGCGTTCCATTCCGGAATCAGAGCGTTACTACTTCCTCGAAGAACGCTATCCCGAATACGGCAACTTGGTACCGCGTGACATCGCTACACGTGAGATTTTCAATATTTGCGTAAACGAAGGGCTCAGCGTCGAATCCGGACGCATGTGTGTCTACTTGGATCTAACACACATCGAACGCAAGGAACTCGACCGAAAGCTTGGCGGCATCCTTGAGATCTACGAAAAGTTCCAAGGCGTCGATCCACGCGACGTGCCGATGAAAATCTTCCCTGCTGTTCACTACTCGATGGGTGGACTGTGGGTTGGCTACAACAAGAGTAGCGACGGTGGTCTGGCTGCCGCCGACCCAACCAACCAGATGACCAACATTCCCGGTCTGTACGCCATTGGAGAATGCGACTACCAGTACCACGGTGCAAATCGGCTGGGGGCCAATTCACTCCTCAGCTGTATTTTCTCCGGCTTGTTCACCGGCCCTTGCGTTTCAAGCTATATGAATTCGCAGTCGGGAAGTGCAGCTGAACTACCGGCCGAACTGTTCCAAGGTGCTGTTGCAGCTGAGGAAAAACGTCATGCAGGCTTGCTCAGCAACCAAGGCGGCGAGAACCCGTACTTGATTCACCAGGAACTCGGTGACGTGATGACTCGAGCCGCTACCGTAGTCCGTGATAACACCCAGCTTGATCAAGCCTACGAAAAAGTCCACGACCTCCACAACCGTGCCATGTCTAGTTCGCTCACCGACACAGGTGCTTGGACGAATCAGAACGTTATCTTTACCAAGAGCTTGCAGGACATGTTCCCTATCGCAAAGGCGATCTTGAAGGGAGCGCGTATGCGGGACGAATGCCGCGGTGCACACTACAAACCTGAGTTCGAAATGCCCAGTTTGAAGTCAGAAGATCCCACCGCGCGGCGAAAGGAAGCCTCCGAGTGGTGCGATGCCTTTGAAGAAAAGAATCGAAAATTCTTGAAGTCTTCGATCGCGAGCCTTGAAGGAATGCATCCAGAGATCACCTACGAAGATGTCGATACGGGTAGCATCCCGCCGCGGCCCAGACTATACGGTTTGGTAGGTGCGGACGCCATCGAAGAAGAATGGAAAAACCGCACGGAAAAACAAGCCGTTGCGACAGCGTAACTAGTTCATGGTTTCGACTGATGCAGATTCCTGCTTCGGTCGATTGAAAAAATTGATGAGTGTGACAGGGACCGAACGCCCGCTAGTGAATTCCCCACTTAAGGATTCCCAGTTGGTTCACAACGGCCACTCATCCCAGACGTAAACAGATACTCACCAGCTTGACTGCCATAATCGGATTTGACTCATGATCTCACCTGAGACCAACGACTCCACTGAGCATCATCCTGAGAAGGTGAATGTACGCATTTTGCGCCAGGATGGCCCCGGACAACCTTCGTACTGGGAACGCCACCAAGTTCCCTACGAGGAAAACATGAACGTGATTAGCGTTCTCCAGCGGATAGCGGCACAGTCTGCAACAGCCGACGGCCGTGACGTATCCCCAGTGTCGTGGGATTGCGGATGCCTCGAAGAAGTTTGCGGTTCATGCACCATGGTCATCAATGGCCAGGTTCGACAGAGCTGTTCCGCCCTGGTCGACCGCTTGCTTGAAGAGGAGCCCAGCGAGATTGAGCTCAAACCCATGTCCAAGTTTCCCGTAATTCGGGACTTGATGGTCGATCGTTCGCGACTGTTCCGCGGGCTGGAACGCGTCAAGGCTTGGGTACCCGTCGATAGCTATTACGATATGGGAGCTGGTCCACGACAGGCGCGATCTGATCAAGAGGAGGCATATCCGCTCAGCCAGTGCATGAGTTGTGGATGTTGCTTGGAAGCTTGCCCTCAATACCAAAAGGTTGAAATCTATCGCCGACCAGGCGAAACCGATGAGCAATTTGAGGCACGCAAGAACGAAGCATACGACGAAGCGTTCCTCGGTGCTGCTCCGATCAGTCAAGCAGTGTTGTTCAACTCCCATCCAACTGGCAAGAACGCCAAGGATGAGCGGATGGAGGCGTTGACCGGTCCTGGTGGGATCCAAGCCTGTGGCAACGCACAGAATTGCGTCGCGGTTTGCCCGAAGGAAATCCCACTGACAAAGTCGATAGGTAAGGCAGGACGGGCTGCCACCGTGCATTCGATTAAGAAGTTGTTCGATCGGTAATACGGCTGTCCTCGCAGAACAGTCATCCGAAGTTTTACGGGTGTTCTTAATGGCTTACGGCCGCAATTAACCGCTAGACCAAGACACCGCTGGTTTCCGTTAAACCGATGCAGGCTCGAATTGTTGAAAGACTGCGACTCGATCCGCTTCGCGTCGCAGCTTGGGAGTTGTTTGCTTGAAACGCAATTTGTTGCTGCTGGTGAAACTTGTTGCACCGGTCGCTCTCTTTGTGTTTCTACTCTACCAAGTACCTGCGGAAGACTACAAAGCTTTTGTCAGTCAGCCGAAACGTTGGGGATTTCTACTAGCTGCTCAACTCACAGCACTCGTGGCGATATCAACCAGCTTTCTGCGTTGGTTTCTACTCGTCCGTGCATTTGGAATACCGTTCACGCCTGCTGAAGCGTTGCGACTCGGCTTCCTTGGATACTTGCTCAACTTCGTCTCGTTCGGAAGTGTTGGCGGTGACTTGTTCAAAGCCATACTTGTCGCTCGTGATAAACCTGCTCGGCGACCAGAGGCGGTTGCAAGCGTTCTGCTTGATCGTGCGATCGGCCTACTGGGATTGATCATTCTAGCCTGGGTGAGTCTGGCGACCGCACCTGCAGGTAGTCTCTCGAGTTTGCTTGCCGCAATACGCTCAACCGCAGGCGTTCTAGCTTTAGGTTCAATTTCAGCG
>DNPC01000370.1:0-7871 GCA_003501565.1 Planctomycetaceae bacterium
TGGCTCATCCGGAAACGTCTGGTCGGTGATGTTCAACCGCGTGATTCGGTCGACACGAAACTCTCGAAAATCGCCTCGCGTTTCGCACCAGGCTGACAGCAGCCATACCGGCGCTATGAAGACAAGACACAACGGACGAATGCGTCGCTGCGATGTCTCATTCGAAGCGTTCGCATAGCAGATCTCGACCCAAAACTTGCTTCGAACGGCGCGTCGCAGCGACGCAAGATCCACGTTGATGGGAATCCGATTGCGACTCGCGCAGGCATAAGCCGGGACGCCGCTTGCGTCGCTCGATAGATCCTCCGGTAAGACGGCTGCAATCTTATCGAGTGCTTGACGAGCTGCGCGGGCAAGGGCTGCATCGCCCCAGCTCTCGACCATCTGAGCGCCCAGAAAGAGGGCGTCCAATTCTTCCACGTCAAACATGAGTGGCCTGACGATGTATTCGCGATGGAGCAGATAGCCGACGCCCGCCTCACCCACGATCGGAACTCCCGACGATCGCAGGTCCGCGATGTCGCGGTAGATCGTACGAACACCGATCTCCATTTCTGCGGCAAGCTCTTCCCCCGTAACCGCAGCCCGACGCGCCTTGAGGTACTCGACGATTCGAAACAGACGATCGGCGCGGCGCATGATGCATGCCAAAGGACAGTCGGGGAAGGATTTTCAAAGATCCTGACAGTCTCCTGACAATACGTTGTCAGGAGCCCGTCGTAAAGTTCATCACTCTGATCCATCGAGCGGATCCAAACTCCGACAAACACTCGTGTCCACGTCAACTCTTGTCCGGTTGTCCGGCATCCGCGTCGATCCGTACTGTCATGGAAAGGCAGTGCACGAATCGCAAAACGGAACCGCTTGGGATCAACATCATCCAAGAAAAATCATCACCACCAATCAAAGGGTCATCCTCCATGCAACCTGCCGCCGTGAACACACCGTCTGATACTCAGGTCCAGGTCGTACGACACTTCAACGCGCCCGTCGATGTCGTTTGGAACGCATTTACCGACATCGATTCGATGCGTCGATGGATGCTTGGGCCACCGGGTTGGTCGATGCCCGTTTGCGAGATGGACTTTCGCGTCGGTGGTGAGTACAAAAATGTCTTCAGCAGCGCCGATGGATCTGAGATTGCCATCGTTGGTGACTTCCGTGAAATCGAAACCGAACGCAAGATTGTTCAAGATGAAAAGCATGTCATTCGCAACGCGCACGGCGAGAGTGGACATGAGACCGTCGTAACCTTCATCTTTGAAGAATCAAATCGCATCACCACGGTCACAACGGTGATTGAATACCCGTCGAGTTCGGCGCGGGATGAGGCGTTGGCAACAGGGATGGGAGATGCCATGGAAATGGGCTACCGTCGCATCGATGAATTGATCGCTGACTGACTGACTGACTGACACAACGCGACCATCGACGCCGGTTGCAACTCTATACCTTGAAGGACCATCGACGATGGATTCAATCAGAAAAGTCGGAAACAGATTCGCCGTGATGTTGTGGTGGACACTCGGTCTGATGGCAGCCATGTTCCACCTATCGCTTGCCGGCCCCATCGTGGCCGAGGAATGCGTTGTTTGTTGCGGCGAAGATGAAGTGTTCATTTTGCGAATCGATCGAGACGCTTCGACTGCGCCGACGACCATCTGGACATGGAGCGCGAAGGATTCTCCGGAGATTCCGGAGGCGGGCAGAAAGTCCTTTGCGAGTACCGACGAGTGCAAACCGGTTGGCGATTCGCTACTGATTACGTCTTCCAGCGGCGGCGTCGCATTGGTTCGTCGGCGCGATAAGCGCTGCCTGTTTTACACCGTTGCAAAGAACGCTCACAGCGCTTGCCTGCTGCCCAACGATCGGGTTGCGGTGGCCTCGAGTTTTGGCGGCGACGAACTGTTGGTTTACAAGAGAACCGAGCCCGATGGGAGCCCGGCGCAACCGATCGCCAAAATCCCGTTGCGTGGAGCCCATGGCGCGCTGTTTGAACAGACTCGAAAGCGATTGTGGGCGCTGGGATCCGATGAGCTTTTGTTGGTCAACGTGGATGATGAGGCAGATCGCGCGTCGCTAAGCATCGACAAGCGTGTGAAGCTTCCGACCCCCGGAGGTCATGACCTTTCGCGATCACGCGATCCATCGATCTTGTTCGTGACGACAAACAAACACGTCTACCGGTTCAACAAGTCGAGCCAAATGTTCTCGCTGGATCCAGTCCTCGCGAACGAACCCAAAGTGAAATCCGTCTGCGAACACCCGAAGACCGGCGAGATCGTTTATCACCAAGGAACGCCCGAAAACTGGTGGAGTGATACGATTCGCTTCATTGGGGCAAGAGAAGACATCCAGTTGCCAGGGCAGCGGCTCTACAAAATCCGATGGGACAGGTAAGCAGTTTTTTTCGTAACCTCGCACCCCGCGGCGGTCGCCCCATCTCCTTGCTACGACGAAATCCGCGTCGAAGCTGCAGTACCCACGCGAGAAAACCAGCTTTTCTACCGTCCGCACAAAGCAATGGACCATCGGCATCCGATGGATTCGAGACATGGTGCTCATCAAGATTTCGTGTCGTTTGCTCACTACCGAAGAGAAGCTGTGGGAGAAATTAGGGAAGCCAGAGTCACTTCAGTTCATCGCTTCGCCCGTCCTCAAGTTTGTTCCCCAGGATGGACAAGATCTTGGTGCGAGGTGGCGGATTGATCACGTCTATCAACTCAAGCTGTACTTATTTGGCTTTATTCCCCTTGGTCGGCATGACATTCAACTCGTGAATATCGACCGGAATACAAACACCATCTTGAGTAAGGAAAGCGGTTCTTTGACGCGCGTTTGGAACCACCGAATACACTTTTACGAGGAAGCTAAAGGTGTTGTCAGCTACGCGGACCAAATCGAGATTGAGGCCGGATTGCTGACGCCACTGATTTGGGTGTTTGCCCAGCTCTTTTACCGTTATCGCCAACGTCGCTGGAGCTCGCTACTTCGTCAGCCTGATACTGCAACTCCATCCGACTCCGAAACAATCCTTTGAATGAGTAAAGCCATTCACACGTGAGTGAAATCAATACTCGCGCGACCGTGCGCTACCACCGAGTATCGTCTGCCTCGTGAGCTGATGCTGCCGATTCTAAACATTGATTCGAGAATACTGATCCTTTTTAGGTCCAAAGATGACACCCCCCTTCCTATTCCGATGCATCAGTTCGCTTCTATCTGGTTTCATTCTTGTGACCGTCGTTTCGGCGCAAGAAACGACTCCAATTGAGACCATTCCAGCGTTGGTTGACTTCAGCTCTCCAATGCAAGAGTGGGATGGGTTTGGGTTCAACTACGTGGAAGCATGCCAGACGCGAGACTACGACAACAACCCCCAGGACTATGGTGGTTTCAGCCTGCTAGACGAAACGCAGCGAAAAGAGATTGCGGACCTTGTCTTTTCTCCGGACGGCTTAAATGTTGACCTCATCAAGATGTTCTTGGATCCTTGGCATCAGGCTGAGCCAGAGGGCCCTTTTGACCATGCAAAATCTACCAGGAACATGTTGGATTTTGTGGACCGAGGATTCAGCACGAGTGAGAAGAAGTTGCAAGTGCTCACAACGCTCTACGGTCCTCCAGCGTGGGCGACCAAGCAGAAGTTCATTGGTGGTCGCGATCTAGACCCAAGAATGTCGGACAAACTGGCAAGTTACCTCATTGACTGGGCTCTATTCCTGCGTGACCGAGGCATCAATGTACGGCACCTGTCGATTCACAATGAAGGGGAAGACTTCTATCGCTGGGACCACAGGGAAGGCACACAGAGACTGCCCAAGTTTGACTACAACATGGTGTGGTGGCCCAATCAAGTCAACAACTTCATTATCCAGCTTACTGATGAAATTAGTCGCAGGGAGATTGAGGGGCTAGGCGTGACCAACGGTGAACCGTCCAACTGGACGCGTTTTCTGCATTGGGGCTACGCTCAAGCTCTTTACGATAACGAAGATGCGCTCAGCCGAATGAGCCTGCTCACCACGCACGGTTTTGTAAATGGGGACACCTCTCGACTGAGCTATGGCAACTCCAACGGCGTAACGACTGCACTACTCCGTGCCAAGCGCCCAGAGCTTCATACTTGGATTACCTCCTATAGCTGGGGTGGCAAGGACTTCAGATTCCTGCGTTACTCTCACGAACACATCTATGAAGCTGGTGTAAACGGCCTGATCCCCTGGGCCGGAATTCAACATCCTGAATCATGGATCGGCGGTGACGGGCTTGGGAGTGCTTTCATCGTTCATGGTGGGGATCGCGGCTATGAGGTTACTCTGAACTACTACCTTTACAAACAGCTCACGACTGCCGGTCACGCTGGCATGAGAGTGGCCCGAACGATGCTTGCCAATCCCCAAGCAGGACTCTTCGCGTTCGCCCAGGACGATACGGCTCATCCGGACGCATTTGCTGTCTACAGTAACATTTTTGTTTGGGGACTTCCCATCGGAATCGAGATAAGGGGATCCGAGTACACGAAATTCCAAGCCAACAGAACGAGCCTGGATGGAGCTGAGAAATATGCAGACATTGGAACATTCGAGGTAGAGGACGATCGAATCGTGTACGATGCACCCCGCGGGACGATGACAACCTTCATTGGGATCAAGTAGTGCTTCCTGCACCACTGCTTGTCTGCCCCAAGACACTGAAGCGACTTGACCATTCCCAACGACTTGCGGGCCCGCAAGTCGCCTCGCTGCAGACACGAAGTGAAATCCGTGACCTTGCTGCGAAGACATGTCTGGGCGTCGTGGGCGCGCGGATTTGGATGTCGTTTACGAGGCACAGTGTTCTATTCGAATTGGCAGCTATTCAGGGGAAGAGAAGGTGGGGCGTAAATTTTGGGGGTTCTGAGCTGGTTGAGCAACTCCTCTGCCGAACCTGCTTGTAGTCTGCGAGCTAGTTGGCTGATTTTAAGGCTGTCTGCAGATCGGCGAGGCTGGCCTTCAATTCGGCAAACCTGCTTTCCGCTTCCTGACCAGGTGCCTGATCAGCTCTACTCACCATATTGTAAAGATACGAAATTTGGCTCGCGAGTTTCGGTTGAGGGTAGATAATATCGGCCGACTTCAGTTGACTGAGTACATCGTTCACCAGGTCGAGGCGAACTTTTTCCTCGGGTGACAGCGCGCCGCCTTTCTTACTAAGCTCCTCCTGTTCATCAGTGACCTGATTTTCAAATCGTCGAACCTCCGAAATCAGATCAACCACTTCCAATTCGAACTCCACCTGCTTAGCGATGTCGTCAAGGGTTGTACCCTGATTGAGTACTCTTGGGTCGACGATCAATTCGAACGATTGTTCAGAGACAGACACACCTGCAGTCAGCTTCAACGTATAAACCCCAGGTTTGACTAGCGGACCGCCCCGATAACGACTAGCTCGACTGCTGGACCAAGGGCCAAAATGCGCCATGTTCCACCGGAATCGATTCATTCCGGGAGCAGCGGATAATGACTGGTCCACAATAACCCGCGTCTGACTCAAGTTCATGTCGGTGACTTCCTTGTCTTCACCGCGCTTACCACCTGTACTCACATACGAATTCACCAACTCTCCGCTCGCATCGAATACTTCCAGCTGAACGGATTCAGAAATTCCGCTGGGTAGGAAATAGTCGACAATCACTGATGGCGATGGATAATCGGGAACGCCGCGTCCGCGATAGACGGTGCGGTAACGAATCGTATCCTTCGGTCTAAACAAGATTGCTTCGTCACCGGTTGAATGGAAATCTGTTTGCCGAAGTGTGGAGATGTTATCGAGTACCCAGAATGAGCGGCCCATTGTCGATATCGCAAGGTCACCGCGAATGATTTTCAAATCGGTTACAGGCGTCACCGGCAGGTTCTGCTGAAACTCTTTCCAGTGCACGCCATCATCAAGCGATACGTACATACCGGACTCCGTTCCAGCGAAAAGCAATCCTGGCCGAACCGGGTCTTCCCGAACGACCCGTGTGGGAACATCCTCAGGTATTCCATTGGTACCGTCCGTCAGAAGTTTCCAGTGAGCTCCAAAGTCTTCTGTTTTATAGATGTAGGGCTTCCAGTCTCCCAACTGATATCGCAGGACCGCAATGTAGGCTTTGGCGGCATCGTGCGGCGAGGGTTCAACGGCATCGACGCGTCCGCCGGAGGGCAAACCGCGTGGCGTTACAATCTGCCAGTTCTCTCCATTGTCCTGAGTAACATAAACGGGTCCGTCATTGGAACCGGACCAAATAACGCCTTGCTGAACCGGCGACTCACGCAATGAATAAATCGTACTGTAGTATTCTTCACCGGTAATATCCCGTGTAATGGGTTCACCTGAAATGACTTGTTTGTTAGCCTCGAACGCCGTCAGGTCCGGCGATATGGTTTCCCAAGTCTTACCATCGTCGGTGCTTCGGTGAACGTATTGAGACGCCATGTAAACGACATCGGGGTTGTGTGGCGACACATGAATGGGCGCAACCCTTTGAAAACGATACTTTAGATCACGGGGGTTGTGGCCGTAAATGTTGGAAGCACCGACGTGGTACCCCTTTTCGATCCCGAGCCGTTTATCAAATACGAAAAACCGGCCCTTGCAATTCGAGTACACAATATTGTGATTACCGGGCTTGGGGACGGCCGGTCCAGTTTCACAG
Source organism: Planctomycetaceae bacterium (assembly GCA_003501565.1). Taxonomy (GTDB): domain Bacteria; phylum Planctomycetota; class Planctomycetia; order Pirellulales; family Pirellulaceae; genus Aureliella. The sequence goes on from DNPC01000370.1 coordinate 6,683, forward strand.
CCACCGGTATTGACGATCCAAGCGGCGGTGTGCTGCACTCGGTACGGAGGCATGCTAGGGATAGCAATGGTGGTGCTATTATCCTGCTGGCCCGCGTACAACCAATACGGATACTGATCATCAACTTCAACCTGATAGAGCTCGGCAGTGGGTTGATTGAACTGCGTTGACCAGGACTTCCCACCGTTTTGTGTAACATTTGCTCCCCCATCGTTGCCCTGAATAAACAGGTCCGTGTCATCTGGATTGATCCACATGTCATGATTGTCACCATGGGGTACTCGTAGACTATTCCAGGTCCTGCCACCATCAACCGATTTCAGGTTGCTTGTGGCCATCGAATAAACGATATCAGGATCCTTCGGATCGACATCGATATTCGCGTAGTAGAAAGGGCGCGTCCGAATCGCTGATGCGTTGGAAACCAGTCTGAACGATTTACCCTGATTGATCGACTTGTAGAGTCCACCGACGTCGCCAGGCGCTTCGACGAGTGCGTAGACGACTTTTGAATCAGCGGTGCAGACCGCCAGATCGATCTTGCCGATCAGCCCTTGTGGCAGGCCTTCTGTCACCCTTTCCCAAGTCTGACCCGCGTCTACTGACTTATACAGGCCGCCTTCATCTTGCGTTCCACCTGAAATAATCGTCCACGGCTTTCGCTCCGCCTTCCACGCCGTCGCGAACACGATGTTCGGATTGCCTGGCAGTAATTCGATATCAGAAAACCCGACAGTATCGGAAATAAACAGCACTCGTTCCCACGTCTGGCCACCATTGACTGTCTTGTAAACGCCTCGTTCTTCATTCGCGTTAAATGCTTGCCCAATCGCCGCAACCCAGACGATGTTGTGATTGGTGGGATCGATTTCGACGGCGCCAATATGCCCGGTGTTTCTCAGGCCAATGTGCTCCCACGACACTCCGCCATCAATTGATTTGTACATACCTTTTCCGGCGATGACATTGCTTCGCAGGCCGTCCGAACCGGTGCCGACGTAAACAACGTTCGCATCGTTCTGCGCAACGGCAATGTCGCCGATGGATGGCGTTTCAAAGAAACCATCGGAGACATTTTTCCAGGACAGCCCATAGTCTTCCGATTTCCAGACACCGGAGCCAGACCCACCAAAATAGAAGGTCGAACGGGCAGCCACCGTGCCAGCAACCGCAGTGACTCGACCACCGC
>DNPC01000370.1:7954-13012 GCA_003501565.1 Planctomycetaceae bacterium
TCGACCACCGCGTGAGGGACCGATGTTGCGGTACTCAAATTGACTGAAGTCCTGTGCGACCAAAGACGTGGCGATCAAAGCAATCGAAATACAACACGGAAGTTGCGTTAACAATTTCATTAGTAGTTTCTCATAGTGGTTCAAGATCGCGACCGGACTTACCGTTTGACACTCTACATTATCATTCCGTTTGGCCGTTCTAGGACGGACAAACGATTATTCTGCGAAACTATTGGCCGTTTCAGTTGGTGACAAGCGGGAAAAATGCCCGTACTGCCACGCGTTCGATTCGAGTGTTTAGAACCGCCACCAACTGGAGGTAAACCGGCGACGTAGGTTTCAATGCAACCGCCTTGAGTTGGGCACCGGCGTATCCTGTAGAGGTTTCCCGCAAGGCGATTCAACGATTTCGCAGTCCAGCCCGTTGCTGAAACAGGCCAGCCCGTTGCCATAATCAGAAGCGACGAGCAGCCGCCCGCCAGCAGACCTCATGTCCTTTGCTCAGAGGCTTGGCGACTCCAACGGGAAACGGATGCGTTACTCAAGTAGGATGACTGCGTGGACGTCTTCGACTGTTGCTTCGACGGTGCTCGGTAGATAACGGTTGTTCCGCTTCTAGCGACGGTAGAATTTCGAAATGGCCAGTACCAATCCGATCGGTCCGCAAATTCGGAGCTATGTTTGCCAGACAAACCCCTGACTCGCGAACCGCGAATAATTCGAAGATGCGTGCGTTACTATCGATTTTGAAAGACGAGGATGGACCGACGGCGGTCGAGTATGCCGTAATGCTGGCCCTGATCATCGTCGTTTGTTCGACAGTGGTCCAGTCAGTCGGAAACGCTGCGTACGATTCTTTGTGGGAAGTTGTAGAGGTTCTCGATTGATCTAATGCTTAAAGTCAAAAGCAAATCTCAGCTCGTCGAATGGCTTTCAGGTGCGCAAATCGTGCTGCTCGCCTGCGCGCTTTCTATCTTCGGCTGGTGGGTCAAGGAGAAGATTGGGAACGTCACTCGAAGCCAGATCGTCGACTCGAATCAGTTGGTCGCTGAGCAGATGGGGCGACTACTCTCAAACATTGGCTCGGAAAGATTTGAAGTCGGTGATGAGAATTGGGAAAAGTTTCAATCAATCGTAGAGGAAACGAAACTGCCAAATGATGGCTACCTGTGCATCGCAGACGCTAAGGATGGTAGGCTACTGTGCCATCCTCAAATACGGGAGCATCCCCAGCTGCGAGCGACCAGACTCGATTCACTGATCGTCCGCTCCACCAGCCAACGCTTATTTAACATCTTCGACAACGTTAAGAGCGACTCTGCTAAGTTGGTTAAGACTGGCTTTGTGGGAGTTCCTGGCGAAACCGAAATCGTTTCAGCAGCCTACCTGCCGAATATCGGCGGGGTTCTTTTCGCACATCAGTCCGAAAAAGCGACCCGAGGCGCAGTTTCCGAGATACTCACGCCAATCGGTCTCGCAGGCATGATCATCGGCGCTATCCTAGTTGTCGGCACTTGCCGGGTCTCTACTGCGATTATCAAGCGTTTCGAGCATGAGCTTCTATCTATCAACGAAGGACTCGAAAAAGCAGTTCGCCAACGCACGAAGTCTCTCATGAAGACTCGGGACGCTGTGATCGTCGGACTAGCCAAACTCGCCGAATCTCGCGACAGTGACACAGGCGAGCATTTAGAACGCATCAATTTGTATTCTACAAAATTGGCACAGGCTCATGCCGGGCAACGTCGCTTGGACGATCCTGTTGTAGTTGAGTCGATTGGGCTCGCTTCGTCGCTGCACGACATTGGTAAGGTCGGTGTACCAGATCGCGTATTGCTGAAAGCTGGCAAGCTAGACGCTGAAGAGCGTAGCGAAATTGAGAAACACCCCCAAGTCGGTGAGCAATGCATCAATGAGATTGAAACGCGATTAGGGGAAGATGGATTCCTTTCCCTAGCCCGTGACATCTGTGCCCATCACCACGAGAGGTGGGATGGAACAGGCTATCCCTACGGAATAAGTGGCGAAAGAATACCTATTGCGGCACGACTGGTAGCCGTTGCGGACGTCTACGATGCTCTACGATCCAGACGCCCGTACAAGGAGCCGCTCTCCCATTCAGCAGCTTGTAAGATTATCGTCGATGGGATGGGAACACATTTTGATCCTTCGGTAATCCAAACTTTCGTGGAAATCCATCACGAGTTCGAAGCGATTTCCGAGCAATACCTAAAACCTGAGATGCCAGTTTCGTCGCCCCTATTGAACCATACACCTGCTCTTGGATCCGCCTTGGCCGTTCCAAGCATTGATTAGTATTTCAGGTGGGTGATGCTCAATCCGGTGAGCGAAGGACAGTGCATTTTCGTTGGATGATTGTGGCTGTCAGCGGGCAAGACCTACCTCCGTCGAGAGCTAAGTCCTTCACTTCGCCTTGGATTGGCTCAACGAAAAACGAGTAATAACGCATGGATGCGGCCCAGCAAACCAAAGACATCGACCGCCCTGTGCGAGAATCATCACGTAGAGTGGGCCACTCAGAACTCGAAATACGGTCAACTTGCTAAGAGGTAATAGCTTCTGGCTGACTTTGATCGGGCCGCTATCCTGCTGGCTATCCCACACGGCACCAGCGAGTTGAGGGGGCTCTGCCTATCTACCCGTATCAGGCGAGTGGCTCGGCTTTCCCATGCGATGTCAGCACATGGCATTTCTAGTCACCGCCGAAAGAGAATAAGAAGCTCTTGCAGACCAATCCGCAAAGAGGATCTTCCTTCTGTTGCAGCCCGAGACGCCTGGTGGCAGTTGTGGGCAGGATGGGAATAGTGGGCGATGCAAATCCCGAAATAGCTCGGTTTCGCAAAGAGGGTATGCGTTCTCTTGGCCAAACTGCCAGTCGCTATCCCAAGGGCTATCCCGTCTTAAGCGAGAGCATTCTTCCCTAAGGGAATTCGATAATCTCCCGTCGAGGGTAGGTCGGGTATGCAGCCGAGGGCCACTAGCGACGGCCTCGGGAATTGCACGCAGTCGCAATTGGTGGTTGATGGAGGAGCGAAAAGGAAACGCCAAAAGACACGAGCCATATGTTGGGACGTGGCTTCTACGCTGCCTCGGACGCTAGGACCGTAAGCCATTCCTGAGAATAACGAACTAGCGGTATTTCAATCCGTACGGATTCGACACCGCGTAATACTGGCGGATTCGACGAGTGCGAAAACTGGCCAAGTCACATCGCTCTCTTTTGTTTTTGCAGTACAGCGAAGCGGGATCCGCTGGCGGGTGGATGTAGAATGAGGTCCCCTGACTCCCCGAAGTCTCTAGCGGAAACATCGACCCAGCTAACTGAACAACGGACACTAAGATGAATCGACTCATCGCTCTCCTGGTATTCTTGGCTCTCCCAGCGAAGCTCGCCGTTTGTCAGACCGGCTCAGGCATTGATGAGATTGCCGCAACTCCAGCGGTTGCCAGCGATCTTGCAACCCTCTGTAAGGTGTGGGGCTTGGTGAAATATCATCACCCCGGCCTTGCCGCAGGCGACGTCGATTGGGATGCAGAGCTTTTTCATGTCATACCAGCATATCTTGCCGAAGAGTCCAGTAGTGCTAAAGCTGACTGCCTCGTAGAGTGGCTCGAGAAGCTGGGTCCAATTAAAGAAGCAAAGCCAGCCAAGTCTGCTAAGAAGAAATGTATCGAGCCTGACTTGCACTGGGTCGATGAGCTGAGTTCAGAACGGCTCATCGTCCTATTGAAGGCTATCGTTGCGTCGCGACATGCTCCCACTTCTTATGTCCGGTTCGACCTAAGCGGGTTGGTTTCGTTCGTAGAAAAACCCTACGAGTCTCTCACATATCCAGACACGGGCTACCGGCTACTTGCGTTGTTTCGATACTGGAACATCGTTCAATACTATTCGCCATACCGTGAGCTACCAGACGTGCCGTGGAGCCAGACTCTCAACGACTTCGTGCCGAAGTTCTTAAATGCAAGTGACGCGTTAGAGTACCGTTTAGCAATTTTGGAGTTGACCACTCGACTTCAGGATGGGCATGCGAACGGAGGTATCGGTGACGATTTGGTTAGCAAGTTTTGGGGTGTGAACCAGTCGCTAGTAAGGACAAGATTCATCGAGGACAGCTTGGTGGTCACAGGGTTTTGGCAAGAGGAAATTGACTCAGCTATCGAGGTGGGAGACGTTATCAAGACTATCGATGGCGTCCCTGCGAAACTCAAGGCCGATCGACTCGCGACACATATTCCAGCGTCGAACCAGCCGACGCTCATGAGTTACATCACGCTAAGAATGCTTCGGTCAAATGCAGAGGAAATTGTCGTCGAGTTCGAACGCAATTCCAAGTTAGGTACAACCACAATTCCATGCGTCAGCATGTCGCAACTAGGCAAGTTAAGAAAAGAGAAACAAGCCAAGGCAGGCTCGGCATGGAAAGTCAAAGACGGGATCGGATACATCCATCTCGATAATTTCACTGACGAGCAACGCAGCGAAATCATGGATGAAATGATGAAAGTCGATCGCCTTGTTGTTGACGCACGTGGATACCCTCGTGGGAAGATAAAGCCATTGCTAAATTCATTCCTACGCGTTCGTACGCCATTTGTGTTGCTGTCATTCCCTAAGCCAGATGAGCCAGGAGCTTATACGCAAACGCAGCAGAGTGTGGGCTACACTCGACTAGATACCCTGATTCAACGTCCAAAGATTTTTGAAGGCAAGGTTGCAATCTTAGTAAATGTATCGACGCAGAGTTTTGCGGAGCATTGTGCGGCAGCGGTTCGTGTCGCCCCCAAAGCAAAAGTGTTCGGCAGTACAACTGCTGGTGCAGACGGCAATGTTGTAAGCATAGTACTGCCGGGCGGTTTCAATACAAGGATTAGCGGACTGGGCGTCTACACTCCCGATGGTGAGTTCCTGGAGCGAAAAGGCGTTATTCCCAACGTAAGCATTCTGCCAACGGTGAATGACGTTAAACAGGGCAACGACCGAGTCTTGCACGTCGCCTTGGATTGGCTCAACTGTATGATTCACACAGATTGTTT
>DNPC01000604.1 GCA_003501565.1 Planctomycetaceae bacterium
TGTCGCGGGACGCTGGGAAGCCGCTCGGTCTGATGAAGCCGAACAAAAGTATGAAGCCAGACCGGCTCATCCTAAACGTAGACGGACGCGTCGCCCGCTGCATAGCCCGCACTTTACTGCCAAGCCTAGCGGTATCGAGCCAGCGAGACACGAAAACGGTACCGCAGCCCCGGACATCGAAAGCGATGACGCATTTTCAGATGGATTTGAGAGAAGTCATCGGGACCACGCCTTTGAGGACTTCGCTGAATTCGATGCTCAAGGCTCAGAACCATCGACTGTCTATCCCGATGAAGTGCCTCCCGGCGACTCTGAAGTAGACTCCGACGCCGAAGTTTCAGGCTTGGACGTAGATGAAATTCTTCGCAAATTGCATCGCCAAGGCGCCGACTCGTTGACCGAGCCAGAGAGGGAAATCTTGATGTCGGCCAGTCGTCAATTAAACGATCGACGTCAGCGGCCGTGAGCTGCTTCTACTAGAGTCGCGTGCAATTTTGGGCCTGCAATTCTTGGGCTTAGCACTACAATTGCGTCGAACCAGTTTTGCTTTTTCCCAAGCGTCCAATGATGGGCGCAGGCTTCGCATCGTCTTGCCGAATTTGGCGCCATGAATTTTTCGCTTCCAGTCGTCGATTCCAGTCCATCCCCCCGCGAAATGGAGCCAATGGATGGGCAGGTCCGTGGGAAATACTCGTTTGTATCGCTCGGCTGCCCGAAAAATCTCGTTGATAGCGAGAGAATGCTCGGATTGCTCAGAGACGACGGCTACCAGTTAGTCCAAACGCCAGAAGACTCTGACTTCGTCGTGGTAAACACCTGCGGTTTCATCGACAACGCTCGACGCGAATCGCTCGAGGCGATTGATCAAATGCTTGAACTCAAGCGCGAGGGCAAAATTAAGGGACTGATTGTCTCCGGCTGCCTGGCAGAGCGTGAGCGGGAGCAGTTGTTGGAAATGCGACCCGACATCGATTCTCTGGTCGGTGTGTTTAGCCGTGATGATATCGTTCAGATGGCGGACCGATTGGTTGATGGTCTTGATGAACAGCGGACCATTTTTCGTCCAGCTCCCATTCGAGCTCTCGATGACACCAACCGCCTCAGGATAACCCCTCGGCACTTTGCATTTCAGAAGATCTCTGAAGGCTGCGACCGACTCTGCACGTTTTGCGCTATACCCAAAATGCGAGGCAAACATGCCAGCAAACCTCATGAGGAGGTGCTCGCGGAAGCAAAACAGCTCGCTGCATCTGGTGTCCGAGAATTGGTGATCGTTGCGCAAGACACTACGTACTACGGTCGTGATATCTACGGCGAATCTAGACTCAACGAACTGCTACAAGACTTGGAGCGGGTTGATGGGATTGACTGGATCCGGCTGATGTATTTTTATCCGATGTACATTACCGATCCGCTTATCGAGACGATTGCCACCAGTGCCAAGATCTTGCCGTATATCGATATGCCGTTGCAGCACGCAAACGGTGAAATGTTGCGGCGCATGGCCAGGCGCGTTACGCCCGAAGGAACGCGAGAGATTATCGGAAAACTGCGTGATTCGATCGACAACCTTGTGCTGCGAACGACGTTCATCACCGGCTTTCCTGGCGAAACCGACGCTCACTTTGAAGAGCTTGTCGAATTTGTTGAGGACGTAAAGTTCGAGCGTTTGGGCGTGTTCACGTACAGCTTCGAACCCGACACTCCGGCGGCGAAATTGCCGAATCATGTCGACGACGCCGTAAAGGCGCAGCGGCAAGAACATCTAATGAAAGTACAACAGAACATTGCTTTCCGCTGGGCAAGAGAGAAAATTGGGACCGCGATGGAGGTTATCATCGACAAACCCGTCGATGAAGCCAACAACGTTTGGATTGGACGCTCGTTCGCTGACGCTCCTGATGTAGACGCATTGGTCTACGTGACCGGGCAGGCTGACGAGCCGATTGAGGCTGGACAGATAGTGCCCGTTGAAATCGTTCAAACGCAGGAATACGACCTTGTCGCGGCCGCTCTGGGGCCGGGACGATAACGCGGCAGCAAGTCTGTTGGTCAATCGAGTGGGCCGCCTTGGCGGAAGCAGCAGAACTGAGAATGCCAGTTCTGCGGTCTCACGATGTCATATCACTTCCTCGCAACGCCGAGAAACCAAACGATGACTGCGACTGCTAGCCTAGTGCGCGATCCGACAAACAACATTGTTAATGTCCCCAACGCCTTGTCGTTCGCACGTCTGCTACTGGCCGTGCTGGTTGGTTTTCTGATTGAGTGGAATAGCTTTTATTCTGCGATGTGGATTTTCATCTTCGCTGCATCGACCGATTTCGTGGATGGTTGGTGGGCGCGGAAATTCAATCAGGTCACAAAAGTAGGCAGAATTCTCGACCCGTTTGTCGACAAAATCATCATAACAGCCGCCTTGGTGGCTCTTTGCGCCCACTCCGGTAGTCGCATTGCACCGTGGGTTGCGACTTTAATCATTGGTCGTGAGTTCTTGGTGACAAGCATAAGAGCAATGGTAGAAGGGCAGGGCGGGGACTTTTCTGCGCGTTGGATGGGAAAATGGAAGATGGTGTTTCAGTGTGCTGCTATCGTATCTAGCCTGCTCCTGTTAGGCTCTAGCGAGCCGCCAGCATGGCTCGACTGGACAACGGTTGCGTTAGTCTGGTCTGCTGTAGCGCTAACCGTATTGTCAGGTGCTGACTACGTCGTGCAGGCTTTCCATATCTTTCGCACCAGTACGCCAAAGAACTAACGCGTGAACGAACCTGTACCGAATGTTACACCGGAGCTATTGCAGCAACATCCGTTGCTGATCATTGGCATTTTGCTGCTGACCGGTGTGTTCTTATTCTTCATCGCCGGGAGTTTGTCTGCTTGGACTTGGGCGGCGATTCGATGGTTCGGTGCGGGTAAGCCTCTGTTATCTGTCGCCGATTGGACACCACGAAAATGGGGACTGGTGGAGATCATCGCGGCGTTTTGTATGGCGATCGTGATGCCGCTGGCAACTCTGCTGCTAAGTCGGCCTATTTGGACTCTCTCTGACGAACAATTGCAGGGACCGCCGGGGATGGCGCTGTCCAGCGGCAGCTACCTACTGATTGTTGCGGCGCTGGTTGTTTGGATTTGCCTTCGTTACCGCCTAGGACCTTCCCATATAGGATTCACGTCCGAACAATTGCCCAAAGCACTACTGATTGGGCTGGTTGCTGGCTTGATGATGATTCCGCTGGTTTATCTTGGGAACGTTCTGACGATGCTGACCAGTGTAAAGTATGAGCATCCTCTAATCGACTCAGTCACCAATGATGGAACTGCAACAAACTATCTCTTGGCCGTTTTCGCTGCGGCCATTTGTGCTCCGATTGCAGAGGAGTTTTTGTTCCGTGGCTTGATTCAAGGCTGGTTGCAATCGATTCCGTTTAAGTCGTTGCCCGACAACTTAATCGGCTATATCCCAACGAGCCTTGGCAATGTTGATTCGGGTGACGCCGGTACTGAAATGCACACCGAGGGCAGCGTCGCGGGGGACCGAGGCCCGTTTGCAAGCGAATACTCAGAGCCTCCAGAACAGGGGAAAGCATCTGCAGAGCAACTCAACGCCGCGATTGACGACAACCCATTTGCTTTCTCGGAGCGAATCGAGCATACAGAAGAGATGCCCGATACCTATGCCCAACAAGCACTTCCGCCGATCTGGCCTTCGTTTGTGACCGGCATTCTATTTGGACTCGCTCACTGGGGATACGGTTTAAGCTTTATTCCACTCAGTCTTTTGGGCATCGGACTGGGAATTGTCTACCGGGCGACCCATTCGATATGGCCATGCATCTTGATTCACTTCATGCTCAATGGCACAAGTATGCTCGCCCTGGGCGTCACGTGTTATTTGCGCAACGTTGCACCCAGCGAGACTCCGGAATCCGATGCGGCTAGCGTGGCCGCGAATGCGTTGCTGAAGCTACTTGGCTAGTTGCATCAGGCGTTGCTCGTCTGCCAGCATATGTTCTGGAATAGCCACCGAGCTACCATCTTCATTGCGAGCAACTTCGAACAGCCGTAGACTTCGCAGGATGCGAACCAAGTCACCAGGCACAAAGAACGAGTCATTGCCAAAGCTCTCGTCCAAACTAGCAAACGTCAGCTCGACGGTGCCAAGTGGATTTCCGTTGACAGAAATCTCACCTTCGCAAATGGCACCATCTTCCTGGATGTTCACCAAAGTCGCGCGATACCGGAGCTGGTCTCCAGGCTCTGCGATCGTGTCAAACTCAGCTTTGGTGACTTTCGCTAGAACGATTCGAGCCTTAAATTCGCTCAGCTGAGAGAGAAGTAATCCACCTGTCTGTGCCATTCCCTCGATCATTAGCGAATGAGGAAAATGCGGGATGCCGGGAGCGTAGTCGTCGAGTGGTTCTTCTGCGAGCGTCACGTTCTTTAGCGCGACAGCGTGACGCCCAACTTCGAATTCTTCGAACCGATCGATCCAGAACCAGCGCATCGCAGTTTTCCCCTTCGGGTAGATGAACCGTCAACCATTCGAGCCTTGCAGACCACCAAAGGGTCGCGTTAGCTGAGTGGTTAAGGAATCAGAATGCGAGAAAGCCGCAGTTAGCTAACTTTCGTTTCGACGTACTTGCACAGATCCTGAACGGTAAGCAAATTGCCGAAGTCTTGCACTCGGGGATTGCCTTCGAACTTGCTCAGATCTGCCCAAGGTAGACGCTCTTTCAAAGCCGCCAAGCCGCCATCGGTTACTTTTCCGTCGGCAACGTACTCAGCGTTCGTCAAGATGTCGTCGGGGAACAGCTCTTCGCGTGGAATTTCGATTCCGAATGACTTTTCGAGCTTGAAAACGATGTCGAGGAAGTCGATAGATTCGGCCCCCAAGTCTCCGACCATGGTCGCCTCTGGTGTCACTTCATCATCTTCTACGCCCAGTGCGTCTACCAGGGCAGCTTGAACCTTCTCAAAAACCTCTTCCGAAGTCGGCATCGTCATTCTTTCCTAAAACTGAACTATTCAGGGTCAGGCGACTAGGCAGAATCCCGAGGCATACTCAGGAATCGTTCGCCAGAATTCCAATCATTCGATTCCCATTTGTGAGGGATTTTCGAATTTGTGTCTACGTTGTTTTGTTTTTAGGCGTGATCGCGGAGACCAAAGGACATTTGCGTTGTCCGCGACGGGCAGATTATAGCCATCTTTAGGCTACTCAGAAGCCGCCTCTTTTAGCTGGCCTGTCAATTGCCGCATATATTGGGCACAGAAAGCTGCATCGGGCGACTGTCCGATGTCACAAGCTTCCAGAATCAATCGGCCTGAAACGGCGGTCTTGCCGTCCTTTTGCCCGGTTGCCTTAAGTGTGAACACGTTTTCGTTCCGTTTGACGATCGAGACCGAAATCTCGAGTGTTTGTCCTGGCTGAACGAAATCAGCAAATTTAACGTTCTTGGCGGCTTGGAACCTGATCAGGCCAGCTTTGTGATCTACACAGTCCCGGACCAACAGAGAGGCGGCTTGGTACAGGGACTCGAGCATGAGAACGCCCGGCATCACTGCAAATCGCGGAAAATGGTCCTTGAGGTAGTCCTCGCCCCCAGTGACCGTCTTTTTCGCGGTAATGCTCTCGCCAGGCACCAAATCAATGATCTGGTCAATCTGCCGAAATCGCATATCGGCTTCGGTGGATTTCGTTAGATCTAATTCCAAAGGACGTTATCCCTCAAAGGCAAAACGACGTATCTCTCTTCCTACCAAGCACTTACGTGCGGAAATCAAGGGTGGTACGTGGACGTCAGATGAAGACGCGAGACATGCCAAGTACGCAAAAACCCCTCACTCACACTGCCTGCGTGAGCCGATGTGCTGATTGTTGGCGCCAGTTTTTGGCTGTAAAGCCCCCATGAATTGCCATTTTTACGGCGAGGACGAAACCGAACCTTCCGCAACTTGGTTTGCTTCAACATGGTCATCCAATTTGCAAACAGCTAATATAGAGTATCTGCCCAACCGCCAGCCGCCGCTCTGTTTCGGCGAAGTGCGGAAACCACTTGCGAAAGAAGCCACATGTCGGCAACTGGAGTGATGCATCGCCCCCGCTTCGGAAACGTGCTCGCCTTTGCAACCTACCTGATCTGCGGTGGCGGTCTCCCGATGCTCACCCATACGGATGTGTGCCGCGGTGAGGATGAACATCTACGGCTCGAGGCTGAGTGGGATTGGCCCGGGGTCGATATTTACGAGCAGCACTTGCTCAGTTATCTCGATCAGGTTCAGGCTGATGAACAGCTCAGAAGCCAGGTTTTCGATTTCTGGAACGACAGCGAGGCGGCAAATCGCGGTCCGGCATTTTTAGATCGCCTATTGAGCACCGCCGAATTGGTTGATCCTCGATTTGCACCGATCCGTCGCCGACTAACAAACTTCAACTCACCACCGATGCAACCCGGTGACATCCCGTGGATGGAAAGCGACGCACCAGGTTGGCTCCAGGACGCAGTGCGACTCGCTTGCGGCCGCTCTCTCGCCCAACGCAAACTCTACGATGAGTCGCTTGAGACCTTGGCTGGTCTCTCACTCAGTCAGGCCTGTGATCCTTCCACGCTACTATTCTATCGCGCGGTTTGCGAACACCACCTGCTGGAGAAAGAGGCGTGTGTTGCGAGTCTCGAATCATTACTTGCCCGCGAAAGCGAACTGCCCAGTCGTTACGTTTCACTCGCGTCGCTGATGCTGGGTGACATCAACTCAGTCAAGGAAGACTCGCTGGACGAAGTCTCGCGGATGATGTTGGACGTTCAACGCCGCCTAGAGCTCGGCCGATTGGGCTCGCGAGTTCGTGGGGAAGAAGACAAGATCGTCGACAAGCTCGGCAAGATGATCGAAGACATCGAGAAACAGATCCAGGAACAGCAGCAACAACAAAACCAGAATCAGAATCAAAACCAATCTGGCAAGAATCAGCGGCAACAAGGGCAATTGCGCCCCGCAGAAGAAAGCCGCATCGGTGGCGAGACCGGCCCGGGGGATGTCGAAAACAAAGATG
>DNPC01000603.1:0-5457 GCA_003501565.1 Planctomycetaceae bacterium
AAACCCGCCGTGTCCGAAGGCGAGTCGTCCCAGCAAATCACCTCGGTTCTTGCTAAATCGTGTCTGTTTGTCCCAGCCAAGTCCGCGTAGCCCGGTTGAAACGGGGTATGCCGAGGTCATGACCTTAACAGTTTGCGGAGAGAGTATCCGAACAGCTGTCCCGTCCCTTTCCAGTGTCCCGTTCTGCAACATCATCTGGGCGTAGACGGCCAGATCTTGGGCAGTCGAGAACAGGCCGGCATGACCAGCGATCCCGCCGAGTTCCCAAGCTCGCGGATCATGAACGTCGCCTCGCATCCATTCTCCATTGCGTTTTTCTGTGACTGCTGCGCGACGACGTAGCCCTGCTGCAGGCGTGTACCCCGTCTCGAGCATTCCCAGAGGTTCGAATATGTTCTGCTGCGAAAACTGGTGGACGTTCTTGCCGGTGACCTTTTCGACAATTTTTGCAAGAACGATAAAGTTGACGTCGGAATACTTAAATGTTGTGCCGACTTCCGCGACCAAACCTAGTTCGCAGATGCGTTTCCAGGCTAGTTCGGGACCGTCCAAGTAATCCTTCAGCGCGTTGTCGGGGATGAGTCCACTTTGGTGAATCAGCATGTGCTTAATCGTGATGGACTCTTTGTTGTTCTGACCAAATTCTGGGAAGAAACTTGCAGCAGTGTCATTGAGTCGGATTTTTCCATCCTCGACCAGCTTCATGATGCTTGTGGCTGTCGCAACCGGCTTGGTGATCGACGCCATATCGAACACAGTGTCAGTCGTCATCGCTTCGGGGGCTTCGCCAAGCTTGCGTTTGCCAAACGCCTCCAAGTAGACAATTTTTCCTGCGCGCCCGATACACACTACGCAGCCGGGCATTTTTGCGTCGGCAATACCGGTGTGGACCAGATCGGATATTCCCGCCAGGCGGTCGGACGACATGCCAACCGACTCGGGCGAAGTGAGTGGAAGCCGGTGCGCTGGCTGTGCAAGCAATTCCTGGGGCGTGCCAACGACGCAAATGGATGTTAGGGTCAAGCACCCTAAGATCTTCTGCAATGATCTGCCAATCATGATTCGTTCCAATCGGTTGCCAAGTCGGACAAATGTGTATTTCAATTCGATTTCAGAGTGCAATGTACGCTAGCCATGGCATTGCCAATGACTGACGCGTATTCAAACCTCTAAGACCTTTGCAGTACTGTCTTGGGATCACTTTGGTGAATCAAATCAGCGCTGCAGGTCCAATGAGTTGTGATGCGTTTCGGTCGCCGATGCATTGCAAGCGACAGAACGACCTAAGTAGGATGGCTCAATCTGCCTGAACGATCGAGTATGGACACCAACCAGCCGACAGCAAACGTCACGCTGGCGCCTATCGTTGCAAACCATGGCCAAGCGATTCTTATGTCGCCTGGCATTGGTCCAAATTGTACCCACAACAACACCAACAGTCCGGCAGCGGCGCCCGCTAGCGCGTGCCAGGTGCCGACCCGTCGCGTGAGCGTCCCGAGCAAGAACAGCCCGAGCAAAAGACCGGCGCTGAAACCTGCGATCGATAGTGCATTGATAACCACGCTGTCGTCAAAGGTTACGGCTACGATTCCAATCGCGATTTGAAGGCAGCCGAACAATGCGGATAACCAGCGGGTCCAGTTTAGTTTCTGCGACGCAGTTAGGCTTTTGCCCTTCTTGTCGCGAATCGGCAAGACGAAATCATTAAGAACGGCGGAGGCGGAGGCGTTTAGAGAACTTGACAGTGTTGACATCGCAGCAGCGAGAATCGCGGCCAACATGAGGCCAATCAGTCCCGTGTTCTGTGGGAAGTGATTGACGATAAAGTGCGCATAAATCTTGTCTGCCCATTGGTCTTCAGGCGCCGGGTTATAGGTGTAAAAACAGCCCAATAAGACTCCGATAAACAGGAACAGCGCGAACTGCGCCATCACGACTACGGAGCTAAGCATGATGGCTAACGCGGCGTCTTTCTGACTTCGCGCGCTCAAATACCGCTGGACCATCATCTGGTCGGTGCCGTGCGTGCCTAGCGTAAGGACAGCACCGCCGATCAGAGCTGTCCAGAACGCATATGCATCGGTGAGCAACCAGACGATTGTGCTCGGTGCTGATGCCTTGGGGATAGACTCGCCGGCAGTCGTTGTGGCAGATTCATCACTACCGATGTTGCCGTCGTCTGCGGATTCTTGGACCTTGGGATCGCTAGTGGTAGCATTTTGGGCAGGGGGAGTGAACTGGAAGACTTTGAGTTTGTTTTCTCGATCACTATCGGGACTCAAGCCGGCGTAGTCAGCGAAGGTGCTCCAACCATTGGGAAGGGCAGCGACTATGACGAAGACGCTCGCTACGCCGCCGAGCATATAAACGACGAATTGGATACAGTCATTCCAAATGACGCTGCGAATACCGCCAAGATAGGTGTATACGATCGTCAGCACACCGATTGCACAAGCACTGGCAGCAAAGTGCCAACCAACCAATACTTGCAAGACGATCGCCGCCAGGAAAAGACGAAGACCGTCACCTAGATTGCGCGAAATCAAAAATAACAGAGAACTTGCGACTTTGGCCGGTGCTCCGAATCTCCTCTGAAGCACTTCGTATGCGCTAAACAGCTTACCTTCGAAGAACAGCGGCAACAGTAGACGGACAACCAAAACGCGTCCAACGATGTAGCCGAATGCAATCTGCAAAAACCGCATGCCTGTTGGGCTTGCTCCGGTCCCCGGTACGCTGAGCACCGTGGCGGTACTGGTTTCAGTCGCAACGATTGATCCCAGAATCGCCCACCAGGGCAAACTGCGGTTGCCGACCAAGAACGCTTCGACCGAGTCGCTCTTGCCACCCAGTTTCAAACCAATCAACACTGCCGCGGCAATACTCACCAGCAGCACGACAAGGTCGATTAGCCCAAGCGAAAGCGTCATGGATTAGCCGATGTGGGTGGGAATGGTTAGGGTTTGAGCAATGAGCACGGTGTAGCCGTGCAGGCTTCATCGCGGCAGAATATAACATAAAGTGAGCCCTTCCCGGATCGCTCATGCTCTGTTGGATCGGAACTGTCGAATTAAGGCTCTCGACTTGAGACTTCCACTTGAGACCGTCCATTTGAGAAAGTCCACTTCAGGATGTCCATTTGAGCAAGCCATAGCGAAACGCATTGATGTTAGAAACCACTGAACAACGAAACGCAAGTTCCACCAAGCTCGACTCTCTGACAGCGCTGCAGATTGCTGAACTGATGAATCAACAAGACAAGTTGGTTGCAGAGGCGGTGGAGGCGGAGTTGAAACCGATCAGCGAGGCTATACAAGTCATTCATGAGGCGCTTCGTGGTGGCGGCCGACTTGTCTACATCGGAGCGGGAACATCAGGCCGTCTAGGCGTCTTAGATGCATCGGAGTGCCCGCCTACTTTCAATTCGCCGCCAGAAATGGTTGTTGGCCTAATTGCTGGCGGTGATCGCGCTTTACGGACTCCGATTGAAGGTGCCGAAGATGATCCTGACCAAGCGTCAGTTGATCTGCAAGCCATTGGGTTTTCCCACAAAGACGTATTGATGGGCATCGCGACTAGCGGCCGAACGCCCTATGTCATTGGTGGATTGCAGTACGCTCGGAGCATCGGTGCTCAAACGATCGGCTTCGTTTGCAACGCGAATTCAAAGATGCATGGTGAAGCAGATATCATGATCGCGCCGGTCGTCGGGCCGGAAGTCCTAAGCGGCTCAACGCGGCTGAAGAGTGGTACGGCAACCAAGATGGTTCTGAACATGCTCACGACCGGTGCCATGGTTCTCCTTGGCAAGACCTACGGGAATTTAATGGTCGATTTGCGGGCGACTAATTCAAAGTTGAGAGAGCGTAGCGTCCGTATCGTTTCGGAGCTCACCAATTTGGACCCATCTGATTCTTTAGAACTTCTCGAGCGGTGTGACGGTGAAGTCAAAACGGCAATCGTTTGTCATTTAAAACAAGTAGATGCAATGTCGGCCCGCGAAAGGCTGACAGCATCTGAGGGCCATCTGCGGACAGCACTGATTTGAATGACCGAACGTTCAAGTGCTCTGGTGTCGCGCTGCGGCGAATCTGAAAGTGGTAGTTACAACGGGAAGGAACGCTGATGAACCGCACGATCAGGGGATTAGTCGTCGCGACATTGTTGGTTGCAGCATTTTTGTTCGCAATGTGCTGTCACGGCAACGCGCAGCAAACTACTGGGCAAGCAGCGAACTACGCTGGGCAATCGGAATCACCAAACGGCGCTGGGCAAAACTGGATAGCTATCGGTGGCGATCGCGGGGCTAGTCGTCATTCGTCCCTTAAACAGATTGATCGCAGTAATGTCGGACAGCTTGAGCTGGCTTGGGAGTTCAAGACTGGCGATCTGGCTGCGGGGCGAGCACGCATTATGGAGTGCACGCCGTTGATGATCGACGGGATCGTCTACATTACCACGGGCCAGCTGAGTGTTATTGCTCTGGATGCGAACAGCGGTGATCAGATCTGGAGATTTGACCCCTTCGCGATTCAACCGCGTGAATACCCGCTAGCGTCGGGCGGAGTCAATCGAGGCGTAGCGTACTTTGAGGACGATACCAAGCGCCGGATTTTCTTCGGTTCCGCTGAAGGAAAACTCTATTCGTTGAATGCAAAGACCGGAGAACTTGACGCGAGTTTTGGAAGTGACGGAATCGTTGATCTGCGGCGCGACTTGGAAGTTGATATCACTCGATTGCCGTACGGGCCAACAAGTGCACCTGCGATCGTTGGTGACAAAGTTGTGGTGGGCTTCTCTTGCGGCGAAGGTCCAGGACCGGCTGCGCCCGGCGACATACGGGCTTTCGACGTCACCAGCGGTGAACAAGTGTGGAGATTTCGTACTGTCCCCCGTCCCGGTGAATTCGGTAACGAAACTTGGGAAGGAAACTCATGGGAGAATCGAGGGGCGGCAAATGCTTGGGGAGGCTTCAGCGTCGATGTTAAACGCGGCTGGGTGTTCGCTGGGCTTGGATCAGCTGCGTTCGATTTTTACGGTGGTGATCGCCCAGGGAAGAATCTGTTCGCCAACTGTACCATAGCCATCGACGCAGCTAATGGTCAGCGGATGTGGCATTTCCAGACGATGCACCATGATCTTTGGGACCACGATATTCCCACGTATCCCAACTTGGTGATCGTCAATCACGGAGGTGTTGAGATTGAAGCGGTCGCTCAGGTAACCAAACGCGGCTACGTTTATCTACTTGAGCGTGAAACGGGTCGTCCGCTGTTTGATATCGAAGAAGTGCCGGTGACTGCCAGTGACGTGCCAGGAGAATCTGCATGGCCCACGCAACCTCGCCCCGTGAAGCCGCCACCGTTTTCGCGGACGAGCATGTCGCGTGAAGATGTGACTGATATCGCGCCCGCCAATCGCGAATTCGTGCTGAATAAACTACAGCAACTGCGTCAC
>DNPC01000603.1:5515-12657 GCA_003501565.1 Planctomycetaceae bacterium
TGCGTCACGGACCAGCTAACATTCCGCCAAGCTTGGCCGGAAGCGTTGTTGTCCCGGGCTTTCATGGTGGCGCGACATGGTCAGGTGCCAGCGTAGATCCGGCCACAGGATACCTGTACGTAAACTCAAACAACCAACCCAATATTGTCACGCTGGTTGAACAGCCTGAAGGATCACGCTATCGATACCGGATCACCGGCTACAACAAGTTTCTCGATCAAGAAGGCTACCCCGCGATCAAGCCGCCTTGGGGGCAGCTCTCCGCGATTGATTTGAACAAAGGCGAAATTGTCTGGCAAAAAGTTTTGGGTGAGTATCCGGAATTGACCGCTCGCGGTGTGCCTCAGACGGGAACGGAGAACTTT
This sequence comes from Planctomycetaceae bacterium, assembly GCA_003501565.1. Taxonomy (GTDB): domain Bacteria; phylum Planctomycetota; class Planctomycetia; order Pirellulales; family Pirellulaceae; genus Aureliella. Next base: position 5,881 of record DNPC01000603.1, read on the forward strand.
GGCGGTACGATCGTAACTGCAGGGGGACTGGTCTTCATTGCCGGAACTCGTGACGAGAAGTTTCGTGCTTTCGACGCAGCGACGGGGGAAGTCCTATGGGAAACTCAACTGCCTGCTGGTGGTTACGCAACACCCTGCACCTACATGTGGCAGGGTAAGCAGTATGTCGTCATTCCGGCCAGCGGCGGAGGGAAACTCGGTACTCCGACCGCCGACTCGATCATGGCGTTTGCATTGCCCTGATTCATCCCATGCCAACTCAGGGACCTGGTCTTGAAGGCAAGCTGATTAGCGCGTCCAATGGTGGCTGATCAAGCTTCCGGCGGCCACGTCCTTCGACCAGGTGATTTGGTCGTTAAGCAGTCCGACCGCTAAGAGGCAGCGCGACGAATCGACGAAAAGCAGGGCGAATCCTGGTCATTCATCCAAAGTTGTATTGGACGATAGTGGCAGTGCTTGTCTAGCAGGTCTTCCGGAATTCGCCGCCTCCTTCACTTCGACAATCAATCGCTCAATCGCGTAATTTATCGGGGATTTTGCCCATGAACGTTACTTTGACTTCCTCGCGATTCTTGCGAGTAATCAGCTGCACTGTTTTGGGGGTAGCACTAATTGGCATGACCCAGCGGACCACACATGCTGATGAATCATCACGTTTGACGCCAGAAAAGCTCTGGGAGTTGTCTCGAATCGGCGGGGCGTCGATTTCGCCCGATGGCAAGTCGCTGGCTTATACGGTGACCCGCTACGACCTAGCGGAAAATTCTGGATTGACCACTCTGTATTTACAACCACTGTCTCTCGAGGCGGATCCGGACGCCAGCGAGAAAGCCGTCGCTTTTGATACTCCCCTGGTCACCGCGGACGCAGTAGCGCTGCTAGAAGATGTAAAGGGGCTCGGCGAAGTCAGTTGGCTAAATCACTCATCGGGCGCGAAGCTGGTGTATGTAGCACCTACGGAAGGCGAAGATGGCACATCTCAAGCGTGGATGATCGAACCGTCCGCCGGAAGTGAAGCTGTGCAGTTGACGGAGGTCGAAGATGGTATCGCCAACTTGATCGCTTCACCGTCCGGTGACAAGATTGCTTTTACCGTCGATGTAAAACTCGACAAAACCGTCAACGAAATCTTCGAAGATTTGCCCAAGGCGGATGCACGTATTATTGATAGTTTGATGTACCGTCATTGGGATGCCTGGCACGACTACGCATATTCTCACGTGCACGTGGTTGCTATTGACGACGAAGGCAATGCGGGCGACCCGGTTGACACGATGAAGTCAATGAAGGCTGACTGCCCCGTACCACCATTTGGAGGAAGTGAGCAGTTCGCGTTCTCACCCGATGGACAGGAAATCGCATTGACCCTCAAGCTGGTGAACAACCCGGCTGAGAGTACCGATACAGGTGTTTACACGTATTCTCTCGAGGGCGATGGCTCCGGCGAGCTGACCAATATGACGCCAGGCATGCCGGGATATGACATGGAGCCTAGGTACTCGCCCGATGGTCGCTATCTCGCTTTCCATTCGATGCAGCGCGGCGGTTTCGAATCCGATCGCAACCGTATCATGATTATCGATCGCTCAGGTGGCGGGATGCGGGAGGTCACCAGTGGGCTGGACCAGACCGCCCACAATGCGACTTGGGCGCCTGATTCGCAAAGCCTTGTTTTCTACTCCGAAACGCGTGGCACTCAACAGGTATACCGCATCGGTGTTGAAGACTCGCAATTGAAACAGATCTCGAGTGGACGTTTTGATTTCTCTGTCATCGCTACAATTCCCGATTCGCAGCAAGTTCTTGTTCGACAACAGAGTATGCTGCGGCCAACTGAGCTGGCGATCGTCGGTGCCGACTCAGGTTCGGTGACAACAATCACTGATGTCAACGGCGCAATCTACGAGGATCTGGAATTGCCCTCCGTCGAAGAACGCTTCTTCACCGCCACCGATGGTAAGCAGATCCACAACTGGGTGATCCTGCCGCCTGAATACGACGCCGACTCAGATCAGCAATGGCCAATGCTTACCTATTGCCAAGGCGGCCCGCAGGGGCAAATTGGCCAGTGGTTTTCCTATCGCTGGAACTTCCACTTAATGGCGTCTAAAGGCTATGTGGTCTTGGCAGTCAATCGCCGTGGACTTCCGGGGTTTGGCCGTGAGTGGAACGATCAAATTAGTGGCGACTGGGGCGGGCAGGCAATGCAAGACATTCTTGCATCGACCGACGGGATGCTTGCCAATCCGCGCATCGATCGCAAACGTGTGGCGGCAATTGGTGCTTCTTTCGGAGGCTATACCGTCTACTGGTTGATGGGCAATGCCGAAAACCGATTCTGTTCAATGATTGCTCACTGTGGAGTGTTTAATCTCGAATCAATGTACGGCTCGACCGAAGAGTTATTCTTCGTCAACTGGGACCTGGGTGGGCCGTATTGGAAGAGCGCTGATATCGCCAAAAAGTACGACCAGTTTTCGCCGCACAACTATATCGGCAACTGGAAGACGCCACTGTTGGTGATCCATGGCGAAAAAGACTTTCGCGTGCCGGTAACACAGGGCATGGAAGCGTTTACAGCAGCTCAGGTGCAGGGTGTGCCCAGTCGATTCTTGTATTTTCCAGAAGAAGGACACTGGGTGCTATCTCCGCAAAACGGAGTTGTTTGGGGCCGTGTGTTTTTCGATTGGCTTGATCGTTACTGCAAGTAGTTCTGCACGAGTTGAGTTAGTTCAAGCCATATCAAATGCATCTCTGTAGTGACTGATTCGCATTCGCAACGTCACAAGGCAGCCGGACAGATTTACTTCATAGATTAACTATCAGGGCAACAAAGCATGGCGAAGTTTGCAGTCATACTTGCAGCCGCTGGTGCGAGCAGCCGATTTGGCGATCCGAATCAAAAGAAGGTCTACGCGCTCATTGGCGATAAACCGCTGTGGATGTTTTCGGCCGAATTGTTTTCCAATCACGCGGAAGTAGCACAGGTGCTGCTCGTTATCGCCCCAGATGACCGCGAGTATTTTGAGCATCGATATGCAGCCTCCGCGGCCCTGCTGGGAATCGAGATTGTGCATGGGGGAGCACAACGCGCTGACAGTGTGCTTAACGGCCTTCGGCGCGTTAAAGACGAGATAGACTTTGTTGCCGTTCACGATGCTGCGCGGCCGTGCGTAACCGATGATGATGTCAGCCGGGTTTTCGCGGCAGCGAAGAAAAGCGGCGCAGCGATACTGGCGACGAAGTGCCATTCGACGGTCAAACGTGGTGACGCATCAGGCAACATCCAAGAGACAGTTCCGCGCGACGATCTTTGGCTAGCTCAAACTCCCCAGGTCTTCCGAAAGGACGTGATTGAAGATGCGTTTGCCAAGCATTCCAACCCGAGCTTGGCGACCGATGAAGCGTCATTGATCGAAGCGGCCGGCGGAAAGGTCGCTTTGGTCGAAGGTCATATGATGAACATCAAAGTTACGACAAAAGCTGACCTAAAATTCGCAGCTATGGCAGTCAAATCCAAGCCAAAAACGAATCCGTTTCCTTTCTAGGTCGCTTAGTTTGACCTTTCTTTTCCCACACGACGCCAGGCTGGATGCCGAACCGCGATGGATGAACAACAAAGCCGAATTCGAATTTCAGACGTAGGACGTAGCCTATTTGAACGGCGATACACAAACGGTTCGTCAGGAAACATTAGCGTACGTCTGGACGACGGTTTTCTTATCACGCCGACTAACTCTTCGCTAGGGCGACTTGACCCTGCAGAAATCTCGAAAGTGGATTTCGACGGTAAGCATCTTGGAGGAAAACCACCCAGCAAGGAAGCATTTTTGCATTTGTGCATGTTCCGGCAGCGCCCCGCAGAAGGGGCAGTTGTTCATTTACATTCGACGTGGAGTGTAGCCGTTTCTTGCTTGGCGGATTTAGATCCAGAGGATGTCATGCCTGCGATAACGCCCTATTACGTGATGCGGGTCGGGCGGCTTCCGCTCATAGAGTACTTTCCGCCAGGGGACCGAGATTTGGCGAAAGCGGTTGAAGCAAAAGCCTCCGAGGCGCACAGTCTGTTGTTAGCCAACCATGGTCCCATTGTCGCGGGTAAGAGTCTTGACGCGGCTGTCAACGCGATCGAAGAGTTAGAAGAGACGGCGCGGCTGTTTATGATACTCAAAGGACTGCCGACGCGTTATCTTTCTGAAGAGCAATGTGATGCACTAAGGCAGCGCTTCCCCTCATAATTCTGCTAGTGTTTGGCTTTCATGCGTTAATCGGGCTATTGGCGGTGTTCTGAAACGCTGTCGACTTTGTCCTGCATCGACTGCACTCGATCGGTGCGCGTACCAACCTTGATGCTGGTGGTGATGCGGGGAGCACCCAGAGCATGCACTCGCTGGTGGCATTCTTTGATTGCGGCGAAGACTGTATCCCATTCGCCTTCGATGTTGGTGCCGTAGGCGTGAAGCTGGTGCTCGAGACCGGCCTCTCTGAGTACCGTTTGGCACTCGGCGACATACTTGCTGACCGAGACGCCTACCCCAATTGGGACAACGCATAAATCTACGATGACTTTCATGATTTCAGATTCTTGCCTTAGGTACCTAACGGGGAAGAGCTAGCGACGAACAAGCGGTTTGCGAGGTCTTCAACATAATCCAGAAATGGCTGGCCGTCTTCTAGCTTTTCCGTGGGCAGATCCTGCGCAAAATTCGGCCCAATTCTTGCACCAACCAACGCGCCGGTCATCGCTCCAATTGTGTCAGTATCACCGGCTTGCCACAGCGCATGGGAGATCGCGTCGCGGTAGTTATCAGGAAACAAGGCGAAGCATGCTAAAGCGGTAACTACCGACTCGTGCGCCTCGATGCCATTACCAAATTGCGCAATCTCATCGGCGTTGGTAATCGTTGCCAGTAGCTTCAGTCTCTTTTGGAAAACGACAGTCTTGCATAGTGGAAGCAGCAATTCACTTAGCCGAGCAGCGGACAGCGAACTCTCGGTCTGGGCGAGCGATGTGGCGGCGGCAATTAGCTGCGCGCCCTCGATCCCGAGTTCATGCCGGTGAGTTGGCCAGGCGCTCGTCTTGGCTTCCGCCCAGATACGTTCAAAGTTATCTACAAAGCGCAGTCCGATCGGTGAACTGCGCATCGCCCCTCCGTTGCCAAGCGATCCGCCAGGAAACAGGTGCACTGCCATGAATTCGTAGTCGGCCTCGTCGCGAAACGCTTCGATCAATGCGCGTGCTCCGCGGCCATATCCGCGCCAGGGTTCGTAAGCCTGAGTAAACGAGTGCATCAAAGAAGTGGCATCGATGGTCGTGTTTTGCGTCAAGTATTCGGCCAGCACAAGCAACATCTGGCCGTCATCGGTGTACCGCAAACTTGAGCGCGCGAGTGCTCGTTCAAAGACCTCGGCAGGCCCAGCAAACTGATCGTGCAGATATTCCGGTGTGATCCCTTCGAACGTCGAACCTAGCGCGTCCGCCATTAAGTGTCCAAGTAGGCTCCCATGGATGGAGGAGAGCTTTTGCATCATGTTACCTACAGGGAGTTTGGTGAGAGCAATTGTGGTGAAGTACGAACGTTGAAGACGCTATCAAGCCCCGATTTTCCCCGTCACCCGTGCATTATATCGAAGCAACCAAACACCGAGTTTGCACGCGCGAGCGCCATGTTGCTCGAAAATGCGGTCCTACGCGGATCAACGAGAAGGGGCGGCAACAGACACTCGTCTCGTTCGTCATTGGGTGGTGCGTCCCACGGTGCCGCAATACTTCGTAATCAACGCCGGAATACTCACAAGCGCTGAAGGCTCCTAAGCGCCTCAAAACCTGAAAAGCCCGTAATATTCGCCTAATCGGTCGGCGCCGCGGGAATTGAAGCTTCTGAATTTCATCAAATTGTGCGGCACGCCGAGTAGTCGCGAGCGCCGTGAGGGGGCCAAAGAGTCCCGTGGCGACCGCACCAGGTGCGTTTCTTTAAGGGCAGAACCCTTACAGGCGTTAATCTTTGACCGTCGTAGCCAGATTTGTTTGCCGGAGAAGCTGGATTTCGTTGATCGACGACTTGGAATGCTTCGGCAAAACGCGAATAATCAGCATGACCGGCCTTAAGGTTGGCAATTGGCAAAAGAGGAAATTTGCGATTCTTGCAACTAGACTCGGGACTTCCCGTGGGCGTTTCACCAGCCGTCCCGGTTGGCAATAGTTGCAACGCGGCTGCCTGACTCGAAGTATGGACATGTAGATAAGCATGCGTCTTTCTCAGACTTTAGCTACAGATAGCACGGAGATGGAAGCGTCACGACCTGCTGACCGGTGGACAAGATCCGCTTGGCTTACCAGGTCGAAACTCCATCTGTCGAGTACCTTGGCCATAGCACTTGGCCTGCTGCTCAACTTCTCATCGGTTCTCGCAGCGCCGCAGCAAAGCGGTTCTGGCACGCTCACTCAGCCGCCGCGAACTAGCCTTCGTCCCGACCTTCGCAAGTCATCCCCACCGCTCAACGCACCCAATTCGAATTCTGCGGTTAAGACCGTGGGAGGTGTTCCAAGTGGCGATACTTACGTTGCCGTCGCCTCCGGCCTAAGCCGCGTGTTTCGAGGATATGAGCCGCGAAGCGTCGAAGCTCTCAAGCTCTTACAAGAGCAGCAGACGCAGGTGGTACAGGCGATTGAAAAGGTCACCGTGAATGTGCAGCAAGGCCGAGCTCAGGGGAGTGGTGTTGTTATTACCGAAAACGGTTACATCCTGACCGCAGCACACGTCGCCGGGCGACCGG